>JBFWJM010000136.1:0-8356 GCA_050253205.1 Desulfovibrionaceae bacterium | reverse complement strand
ATGTTCTCACCCATCCAGGTGGCCATTTCGGCGAAACGCTCGACCCGGGCGATGAGGTTGAACTTCTCCACGTGGGGCAGCAGGATGGCGTTGCACTCGCCGTGGGGCAGGTCGTAGAAGCCGCCCAGCTGGTGGGCCATGGCGTGGACGTGGCCGAGGCTGGCGTTGTTGAAGGCCATGCCCGCCATGTACTGGGCGTAGCACATGCCCTCGCGGGCCTCGATGTCCTGGCCGTTGGCAACGGCGCGACGCAGGTACTTGAAGATCATCTTGATGGACTTCTCGGCGCAGGCGTCGGTCATGGGGGTGGCGATGGTGGAAACGTAGGCTTCCACGGCGTGGGTCAGGGCGTCCATGCCGGTGGCGGCGGTGAGCGCCGGGGGCATGCCCATCATCAGGGTCGGGTCGTCCAGGGCGATGGTGGGGGTCACGCGCCAGTCCACGATGGCCATCTTCACCTTGCGGGAGGTGTCCGTGATGATGCAGAAGCGGGTCATCTCGGAGGCGGTGCCGGCGGTGGTGTTCACGGCCACGTAAGGCGGCATGGGCTTCTTGGACTTGTCCACGCCCTCGTAGTCATGGATGACGCCGCCGTTGGAGACGACCAGGCCGATGCCCTTGCCGCAGTCGTGGGAGGAGCCGCCGCCCAGGGTGATGAGCGAGTCGCACTTGTTCTTCTTGTAGACCTCGACGCCGTCGGCGACGTTCTTGTCCGTGGGGTTGGGGATGGTCTCGTCGTAGACCACGCAGTCCATCTTCTGACTCTTCAGAAGGTCGACGATCTGCTGGGTGATGCCGCAGGCGGTGATGCCCTTGTCGGTGACGAGCAGCGGTTTCTTGCTGCCCAGCGCCTTGATCTTGGTGGGGATTTCCTTGTGGGCACCGATGCCGATCAGCGTCACGCTGGGGATAAAGAATCCGTAGACTTCCTCACGTACTGCCATGATGTTCCTTCCTTGCGTTCGAAGGTTGTTGTGACAAACCATTCCTCAATGACATGTGTTCCGTTGTCGCGACGTACGCCACGCATTTAGGCAACAACTGGGCCACTCATGTTCGGCCTGTCAAAACAGCATCTTACGTGATTATAAAACCCTACCTTGACGGTTACTTTGGGATGTTGTGTCCCATTGACGCAGGGCCGGGTCGGGCCTCATTCAAAAAAACGTTCTATTTCAACATATTGCATGTGTAGTCTTTTGATACACGCCCGCCGCCGCACCTGGGTCGGAAAGACACTCTTCCCTCTGAACGCGTGACGAACAGACGGAAATTAGCCGACAAAAGATAGATTCCATTGCGCATGTCTCCAAAATAAACATAATATTTACAGGATATTTCAAACAAAACAGAGCGCGCCGCCCCAGCCTGAAAAGACGGGTCCCGGCGCGCTCCGCAAAAAAGCGCATCAGCTGATGCCGTATTTCTCCAGCTTGCGGTACAGGGTCTTGCGGCCGATGCCCAGCGCCTTGGCCGCCTGGAGGCGGTTGCCGTTGTGGAAGGTCAGCGCCCGGACGATGTGCTCGTGCTCCATCTGCTCCAGGGAGAACACGCCGCCCTGGTCCGCTCCCGGGCCCGCGCCGGAGCTGTCCACCAGCTCGCGCGGCAGGGCCGTGTCGTTGATGACCCCGCCTCCGGCCAGGATGATGCTGCGTTCCAGGACGTTGCGCAGCTCGCGGATGTTGCCGGGCCAGTGGTAGCTCATGAGGCACTGCATGGCCTTGTCGGTGATGGCCAGGCGGCCCTGCCCCCTGGCCAGGGCCATGCGCCCCAGGAAGTGCTCCACCAGCAGCGGGATGTCTTCCCTGCGGCGGTGCAGCGGGTCGATGGCGATGTTGAAGACATTGATGCGGTGGAAGAGCGCGTCGTTGAAGCGCCCGGCCTCCACCTCTTCGGCCAGGTTGCGGCTGGTGGCGAAGAGGAAGCGCACGTCCACGCGGCGCTCGTTCTTCTCGCCCACGCGGCGGTAGGCCCGGGCCTCCAGCACACGCAGCAGCGAGCCCTGCACCTCCAGCGGCAGCTCGCCTATCTCGTCGAGGAACAGCGTTCCCGTGTCCGCGAAGGTGATGAGCCCATCGCGGTTTTCCGTGGCCCCGGTGAAGGAGCCGCGCGTATGGCCGAAAAGCTCGCTGCGCATGAGCTCCTTCTGGAGGGTGGCGCAGTTCTTGATGATGAACGGCTTGCCCGCGCGGTGGCTCAGGGCCTGGATGGAGTGGGCCACCACGTCCTTGCCCACGCCGGATTCGCCCGTGAGCAGCACGGGGGTCTCCGTGGGGGCCACCTTTTCCATGAGGTAGCGCACGTTCTTGATGGAGGCGGAATTGCCCACGAGCTTGGGCGGCGGGGTCGCGCCCTTGGAGTGGCGGAAGCTGCGGTTTTCCCGCTCCAGGCAGACGCGCTGGTAGGCCCGCTCGATGACCAGCTCCATGCGGTCCAGGCGGAAGGGCTTGGTGATGTAGTCGTAGGCCCCGATGCGCATGGCCTCCACGGCGTTGTCGATGTTGCCGTGGCCGGTAATGAGGATGACCTCGATGTCCGGGTAGAGCCCCTTGATCTCCACCAGGAGCTCCAGGCCGTCGGCCTTGGGCAGGCGGATGTCGGAGACCACCACGTCGTAGCGCTGGCGGGCGAGCATGTCGAGGGCGGGCTTGGCGTTGCCCGCCGTGTCCACGATGCGCTCCGGGGTGGAGAGCTCGCTCTGGAGCAGGTTGCGGATGGGCTCCTCGTCGTCCACCACGAGGATGCGGTACGGATCAGGCATCCGCCTCCCCCCTCTGGCGGCGCGGCAGGCTCACGGTGAACCGCGTGCCCTTGCCCGGCGTGCTTTCCACGTCGATGTCGCCCTCGTGCTTGCGCACGATGTTGTAGCAGGTGGCGAGGCCGATGCCGATGCCCTTGCCCACGGGCTTGGTGGTGAAGAAGGGCTCGAAGAGCTTGTCCAGGTTGTGCTCGGGGATGCCGCAGCCCGTATCGCGGACCACGAGCCGCACGCCGTCCACGCCGCCATCCTGGAGCGCGGTCTCGATGTGCAGGGTGCCCTCGTCGCCCATGGCGTAGACCGCGTTGGTGATGAGGTTGAGCACCACCTGCTTGAGCTGGGCCTCGTCGCCGTAGATCATGGGCAGCCCCTCGGCCAGGTCCAGGCCCACCTCCAGGCCGCTGTGCTTGCGGAAGAGGTGCTGGAGGATGCGCACCGTGTCGCAGACCACGTGGTTCACGTCCAGGGGGGTGAAGTCCGCCACCTTGGGGCGGCTGAAGGTCAGCAGGGTCTGCACGATGGTCTGGCAGCGCTGGCACTCGTTCATGATGGTGTCGATGTATTCGCCGAGCTTCCTGCCCAGTTCCTCGTCCACCACGTCGTCGAGCTGGTGCAGGCGGCGCTTGATGCCCTCGGCGAACCCGGCCACGGCGGCCAGGGGGTTGTTGATCTCGTGGGCCACGCCCGCGGCCAGCACGCCGATGGTGGCCATCTTCTCGGCCTGGTAGAACTTGGCCTGGTATTCCTTCTCCAGGGTCACGTCGCGCTTGAAGATGAGCACGCGGTGGCCGGGCAGGTCCGGGCTCTTCAGCGGCGAGGCCACCATCTCGAACTGCCGGTTGTGGCCCTGGATGCGGAAGAAGGCCGTCTCCCGGCAGACCGCGTCCTCGCGCATGGAGCGGAAGGCCGGGCACTCCGGGCAGGGCACGTGCGTGTCGCGGAATATCTCGTAGCAGTGCCTGCCGTGGGGGTCCATGCCCGGGAAGAGATCCTCGAACACGTGGTTCACGGAGATGATCCGCAGGTCCTCGGAGAGGACCATCATCACGTCGGTGATGCCGTCGAAGATGGCGGCGATCTCCCGCCGCCGGTCCTCGGACTCGCGGTTGCTGGCCTTCAGTTTCTCCACGCTCTGGCGGAGTTCCTGGAAGAAGTTGAGCTTGCTGTGCTCGATGCCGATGAGGTCTTCGAGCGTGGTTTTGTCTTTGGTCACCAGGCGGCCTCAAGGATGCCGAGCAGGTCCGTCCACAGGGCGGAGCGCGGGTTGGTCAGGGTGCAGGCGTCGGGCACGGCCATGCGGCTGATCTGCTCCAGGTCGCGGTCGTCCGGCAGGACGTCGCGCAGGCGGGTGATCACGCCGAGGCTCTGGAACAGGCGCTGGAGCTCCTCGATGCCACGCTCGGCGAGCATGGCGTCGGAACAGAAACGCAACCCCAGGATCTTGCTGCCGATGAGCGCCATCTTCTTGCGGCACGCCTCGGCGTTGAACTTCATGACCACGGGCAGGAGCACCGGGTGCACGAGGCCGTGGAGCACGTCGTGCCGCCCGCCCAGGGAGTGGGCCAGGGAGTGGCCTATGCCGAGCCCGGCATTGGAAAACGACATGCCCGCCGCCGTGCTGGCGATGCTCAGCTTCTCCAGGGCCACGGGGTCGCGCGTCTCCGCCGCGAGCTGGAGGTTCTCCAGGATCAGCGGAATGGCCAGCAGGGCCTGGGATTCGGTAAAGGGCGAGCTGAGCCGCGAGAGGTACGACTCGATGGCGTGAGCCAGGGCGTCGATGGCCGAGGCGAGGATCAGCTCCGGGGTCTTGGTCACCAGCAGGTTCGGGTCGATGATGGAGA
The DNA here is from genome assembly GCA_050253205.1 of Desulfovibrionaceae bacterium. Lineage (GTDB taxonomy): Bacteria > Desulfobacterota > Desulfovibrionia > Desulfovibrionales > Desulfovibrionaceae > JAHJKV01. Next base: position 3,757 of record JBFWJM010000136.1, on the reverse strand, counting down.
TGTTGGGCACCAGGGAGCGGCTGATGATGGACATCTTCACCTGGCGTTCCATGTCCGTGATGATGCAGTACTGGGTCACGTCGGACCCGCTGCCCGCAGTGGAGGGGATGAAGATCATGGGCGGCAGGGGCCGCATGATCTTGTTGGCGCCCTCGAAGTCGTTGATGCGCCCGCCGTTGCCCACGATGGTGGCGATGCCCTTGGCCGCGTCGATGGGGCTGCCGCCGCCCAGGCCGATGATCACGTCGGCCCCGGCCTCCTTGTAGAGCTCGGCACCCTTGTGCACCTGCCAGTCGCGCGGGTTGGAGTTCACGTCGCTGAAATAGGCGCAGCTGAGGTCGTTCTCCTCCAGCTGGCTCATGATGACCTCGACCCAGCCGGCCTGCTCCAGGCCGCCGTCGCTCACAAGGAGGACGCGCTTGGCCCCGAGCCTGCCCGCGCACTGGGCGAGATACTTGATGCTGCCCTTCCCGAAGATCACCTCGGGAATGGCGAATTTGGTGATGAACATGCGATCCCCGCGCCGCTTTCTCCCGCAGGCGCAAAGGCATGTTAGGCGCGGGGTCCGGCGGTTAGCAAGCGCTTTGCGCCGCAGCGCACGGCCCAAGGGCCCGTTTTGATTTTTTTTCATATTCTATTTCAGGCAATTACAACAAGACCACGGAAATACTGTATCATAACGATACACATATAGGCAATAAAAAGCATAAATAATACTCTCGAATTTACAGCTGGTTAGAGATCGGTAATTGGGCGGCAGGTTGGCGGCAAGTTGAACCCGGCCCCATTGCCCGCCCCGGCAAAATTCCCCCCTCGAAGACTGTTCACGAAAACACTCCGCAACCCCCGGACGTGGAGATATCCTCCCTGTGCCTGCTCCGCCTCCCCCCTTCAAAACGGCTCCAGCCAGGCACCGTGCCCGGTGCTCCCCTGCCCGGCCGGACCACGACAATCCCCCTGCCGGGCAGACCTGCCTTGCTCCGGCGGCGCACTGCCCGCGTACTGCCCGCGTACTGGCCGCGCACCTGGCAGCAATTGTCCTCATGCTCGCTGCGGCGGAGCACTGGCCGTGCCCCGGCCACCCGCTCGGCCTCTCCGGGCCTGGGCGCACGCCCACAGCCTGAATCCTGGCGAGAAATCCGCCTTCCCCCATTGACGGAATCCAACCTATCGGATAATCATAATCCAAAGAAATCCATTTGCCATGACGAACCATTCTTCATTACCTCCGGGTCTCCGCACAGGTCCCGCTCATGAACCGCCCTCCCCGCCCGAGGTGCGCCTGGAGCGCATGACCCGCAACCTCAAAGACCACGGCTACCGCCTCACCCCGCAGCGCCTGGCTATCCTGAAGGTGCTCGCCCATACCGACCGCCACCTCTCCGTGGAGGAAATCCACCAGCAGCTCCACCCCGACTACCCCACCATGAGCCTGGCCACGGTGTACAAGACCCTGGCCGTGCTCAAGCGCGAGGGCGCGGTGCTGGAGCTGGAGTTCCACGACCTGCGCAACCGCTACGACAGCGCCAAGCCCTACCCGCACCCGCACGTCATCTGCACGGCCTGCGGCATGGTCATGGACCCCGAAGACTACGACCTGCGCGAACTGACCAACCGCATCGCCCGGGAGACCGGGTTCGCCATCACTTCGCACCGGCTCGACTTCTACGGGCTGTGCCCGGCCTGCCGAAAGGCCTCGGGAGGCTAGCAGAAAAATTTTTGCTCTTTAATGAAGAATGATTTTCCGTAGACATTCACTATCCACACAAGGCAGGTTCGTGCATAGTGATGCAAAAGACGACAGCCCGGCCATGCCCGGCGGCGCGGCCGCCAGGAAAGGACCGGACAAGAAGACCGGAGGGGGCCGGAGGAGGAACGCGGCAAGGCCCGGCAGCGTTGGCGCACCTTCCTCCCCCGGCCCGGCCGGTCGGCAACCCAACACAAGGAGCCCGACCATGTCAAAGAAAAAGCTGACCACCGCCTTCGGCAAGCCCGTGGGCAACGACATCAACTCCATGACCGCCGGAGCCAAGGGCCCCACGGTGATGCAGGACGCGCACCTCATGGAGAAGCTCGCGCACTTCGACCGCGAACGCATCCCCGAGCGCGTGGTCCACGCCAAGGGCGCTGGCGCATACGGCACCTTCACGGTGACGGCGGACGTGAGCAAGTACACCAAGGCCGCGTTCCTCTCCGAGGTGGGCAAGAAAACGGAGGTCTTCGCCCGGTTCTCCACCGTGGGCGGGGAAAAGGGCTCGGCCGACGCCGAGCGCGACCCGCGCGGCTTCGCCGTGAAGTTCTACACCGAGGAAGGCAACTATGACATGGTGGGCAACAACACCCCCGTGTTCTTCATCCGCGACGCCATGAAGTTCCCGGACTTCATCCACACCCAGAAGCGCAACCCCGGCACCAACCTGAAGGACCCGGACATGTTCTGGGACTTCCTCTCGCTGACGCCGGAGTCCATGCACCAGGTGACGGTGCTCTTCTCCGACCGGGGCACCCCCGCCACCTTCCGCAACATGAACGGCTACTCCAGCCACACCTACAAATGGTACAACGCCAAGGGCGAGTACTTCTGGGTGCAGTACCACTTCAAGACGGACCAGGGCGTCAAGAACTTCACCGGACCCGAGGCCGCGGCCATGTGCGGCAAGGACCCGGACCACGCCACCCGCGACCTGCACGACGCCATCGCGCGCGGGGAGTTCCCCTCCTGGACGCTGGAGATGCAGATCCTGACCCCGGAGCAGGCCGACGCCCTGCAATGGGACGTGTTCGACATCACCAAGGTCTGGCCGCACGGCGACGTGCCGCCCATCACCGTGGGCAAGATGGAGCTGAACCGCAACCCGGTGAACTACTTCGCCGAGGTGGAGCAGGCGGCCTTCAGCCCGGCGAACTTCGTGCCCGGCATCGCCGCCTCGCCCGACAAGATGCTCCAGGGACGCCTTTTCTCCTATCACGACACGCACATCCACCGCCTGGGGGTGAACTACCACCTGATCCCCGTGAACCGCGCCAAGAACGCACCCGAGCAGAGCTACCAGCGCGACGGGTTCATGCGCGTGGACGATGGCGGCGGCGCGGGCCCCAACTACTGGCCCAACTCCATGGACGGCCCCGCGCCCGACCCGGCGTCGGAGGAGCCCGCCCTGCCCATCGAGGGCGCTGTGGCGCGCCACGTCTACGAGTTGGTGGACGACGACTTCGCCCAGCCCGCCGTGCTGTACGCGAAGGTCATGACCGAGCAGGACCGCGCCAACCTGGTGAGCAACATCGTGGGCCACCTCTCCGGGGCCATGAAGCGCCTGCAACTGCGCCAGGCGGCCCTGTTCATGAAGACCCACGAGGACTACGGCACGCGCGTGGCCGAGGGGCTGGGGCTCGATGTGGCCGAGGTGAAAAAGCTGGCCGCCATGAGCCAGGACGAGCGCGTGGCCGCCACGGCCAAGTAGCGCCCGCTTCCGGAAACATCCAAACCAAAGGCCGGGGGCGCACCGCTCCCGGCCTTTTCCCTTTCCCGCGATCGCCCGAAATGCCCACCAGCCTCCCCGCGTTCCCACGCGGCGGGGGGTCCACTCCCCCCGTCCCTATCCCTCCAAAATCCTCCCTCCAGCGCTCCGACGCGGGCCGCTCAAATACCATGTTGGCCTCCCGTGTAATCGAGGCCACAATGCCTCAAGCACGTAAGCACGTGTTAAGCCACAAGGAGGCCAACATGGCGAGACAGAAGGTATCACAATGGAGTGCG
>JBFWJM010000135.1:0-8524 GCA_050253205.1 Desulfovibrionaceae bacterium | reverse complement strand
GAGCCACGGTCTCGTCGAAGGGATACTCCCCGGCCATGGCCCGGCCCACCATCCGGCGGACGATCTCGGGGATGGTGATCTCGTCCGCGCGGAAGGTTCCGGCGTTTTCGCCGTTGCGCAGCACGGTGATCCTGTCGCCGATCTCGAAGACCTCCTGGAGGTGGTGGGAGATGAAAATGATGGTCACGCCCTCGGCCTTGAGCCGGGCCACGATGCCGAAGAGCAGGTCGATCTCCTTGGAGGAGAGCGTGGCCGTGGGTTCGTCGAGGATCAGCACCCGGCTCCTGGAGGAGATGGCCTTGGCGATCTCGATGAGCTGCATCTGGGCCACGCCGAGCAGCTCCACGGGCGTCTGCGGGGGGATGTCGAGCCCCACGGTGGCGAGCAGCTCGCTGGTGCGCCCGTAGAGGGTCTTGTAATCCACCAGGCCGAGGCGCCGGGGCAGGTTGTCGAAGAAGATGTTCTCCGCCACGGAGAGGTAGGAGAGGAGGTTGAACTCCTGGTAGACCACGCGCACGCCCGCGGCCATGGCGTCGTGTGGGGTGCGCGGGGCGTAGGGCTCGCCCCGGTAGGCCATGGTCCCCTCGTCGGGCGCGTAGGTGCCGCAGAGCACCTTGATGAGGCTCGACTTGCCCGCGCCGTTCTCGCCCACGAGCACGTGGACCTCGCCCTCCTCGATGTCGAGATCGACGTTGCGCAGGGCCGTCACGCCCGGAAATTTCTTGGTGATCCCCCGCAGCCGGAGGATGGGTCCGCCGCTCGTCATGAAAGCCCCCGCTCGTCCGGCATGGTCCGCCCCGGGCCTTGCCTGGCCCGGCCGCTCTTCGGCCATTGCCCGCCCTTTGTCCGGCCGCTCTTCGGCCGTTGCCCGGCCTTTGGCCGGGCGTCGTGAAGGCGGCGGGCCGTGCCCGCCGCCTTGTTCCCGTCCGTGACTTACTTGAAGCTGTCCGCGTTGACCAGCTTCACGGGGGTCTTCTGCCAGCCGGTGAGCTTCTCTCCGCCGAGGATGCGGAAGCCGACCTTGATGGCGTTGGCGGCCATCTCGGGGCCGAACTGGTCCACGGTGGCCAGGCACTTGCCCTGCTTGATGAGCTCCTGCACCGCGCCGATGTTGTCGAAGCCGACGATCTGGATCTTGCCGGTCATGCCCGCGGCGGCGATGGCCTTCTCCACGCCCAGGACCATGGAGTCGTTGGCGCACATGACGCCCTGCACGTCGGGGTGCATGGTCAGCAGGTTGGTCATGAGGGTGTTGGCCTCCTCGGTCTCCCAATGGGCCGTGCGCGAGGTGAGCAGGTTGAAGCCGTACTTCTCCACGGAGCGCATGAACCCGGCCTTGCGCTGCTTGGCGTTGTCCGCGCCGGGGTTGCCCTCGATGATGATGACCTTGGCGCCCTTGCCGATGGTCTCGCCCAGGTAGTCGCCCACGAGCTGCGCGCCCTCGGCGTTGTCCGGGCCCACGAAGAGGAAGTTCTCCATCCCGGCCTTCTTGAGGGCCTCCTCGTTCAGGGTCACGTCGAAGTTGACCACGGTGATTCCGGCGTTGACGGCCTTCTTCACCGGGGCGACCATGCCCACGGAATCCGCCGGGGCCACCACGATCATGTCCACCTTCTGGGCGATGAAGTTCTCCATGGCGGAGACCTGGGTGTCGATGTCGGTCTCGGAGTTCATGCCCACGGGGATGAGGGTGAAGGTGCCGTCCTCGGCGGCGAACTTGCGCGCCCCTTCCTCCATGGTCTTGAAGAACTCGTTGGCCAGGGATTTCATGACCAGGCCGACCACGGGCTTCTCGGCCATGGCGGGCGGAACCAGGAACGTGCAGATCATGGCGATCGACAGCAGCGCGACCGTCAGCTTCCTCGAAATACGCATCTCTACTCTACCTCCGATTAAAAATGGGCCATCCTTGAAAAAACGATTGCGCAATCGTTTGCGCGGCTATTTTCACCCTATCTTCTGTTACGGTCCTGTCAAGACAATTCTGCCTTCCGAGTGGCTTCGAGGCAGCTCCGGGCCGCTTCAGGCCGCTTCAGGCCGCTTCAGGGCCGCCTCGGGGCCGCTTTTTCGGCATTTCCGTTCGTGGTCAGGAGGGGATAGCGCTTTTGGGGCGGTTTCGTCGTTTTGCCATTCGCTCCCGCCGCACGCCCAATGCAGCGCGGCTGCGCCCGTGCTTCCCGCCCCGCCCGGGGCGTGGAGAAAAACAAAGCGGGGCCCCGGCCGAAGCCGGAACCCCGCCTGGGGATGCGTGGTTGCCGCCGTTATTGGCGGACAATGCCGAGGTCCGCCAGCAGCCCGGCGTCGTCCTCGATGTCCTCGTAGCGCAGCCCCTCGACCATGGGCTCGCGCTGGAGCGTGCCCTCGGAGCCGTCGTCCAGGCTCAGGGCGTGGTCCGCCCGGCGGTAGATGCCGTGGTAGGGCTTGAGCTTCACGTCCGCGCAGCGGATCCAGACCGTGAAGAACCTTCCCGAGGGGTCCATGCCCGCCTCGGCCACCAGCTCGCTCAGCCAGAAGGTGTCGAAGCGGTTGGGGCCGAGCTCGCGGTGCACGAGCCGCACCGTGCCCTCCACGTCGTGGATTTCCAGGTCGTAGCGCGCGGTGCGGGCCCCTTCCCGCTTGAGGGGGTTGTTGTTGACGATGATCAGCGAGTCGAACTCCCCGTCCACCACGCCGGAGGCGAAGTGGTTGCTCTGTTGCAGGGGGGAGTAGTCGTATTCCCGGACGTTGGGCAGCCGGGCCGTGAGGTAGAAGGGCAGGTTGGTCTCCGCCGGGGCACCCTTGAAGGAGGTGGCCGGGGCCAGGGCCTCGGGGTGCTTGTAGCCGAAGAGGACCACCGAGGAGGTGGCCACCTGGCTCGCGGAGTGCCAGTCGGGCTTGATGCAGAAGTATCCGCCCCGGGAGAGGTCGAGCCCCTTTTCGCCCACATGGCGGCTGATGTTCAGGAACATGGGCGTCTCCCCGGTGAGCTCCACCCGCTCCTCGTGGATGGGCCGCCCCTCGTGGTCGAGCACCTCGTGGATGCAAGCGCGGTTGTCCGAGAGGGTGGGCGAGAGCAGGCCGTAGAACGTCTCCAGGCCGAAGGACGCCGGGAGCACCGGAATGCGGATGACCCAGGGGTCGAAGCCGTGCCTGCGGCAGATGTCCAGGCGGGATTCATCCAGGAAATACGAAGGGGTGGACCAGTGGCAGGCCTTGCCGCCCGTCTGGTGGAAGGTATCCACGAACTGGTGGGTGCCCTTGCGGGCGATGTAGTAGTTGGGACGGTGCAGGGGCTTGTCGCAGGAGAGCAGGACGTACGCCGCCTTTGCTCCGGAGAGGTCCACGTCCGCGAAGAGCTCCGAGACGTTCTGGTAGGACATGCACCCCGGGCCCACGGGCGCGGCCCGGCGCTCCACGGCGTGCTCCTCCCCGGCGGCGGTGTAGTGCAGCAGCACCCGGGGGCGGACCTCCATGGGGTTCTCGTTGTAGAAGCAGGCCACGGCCTCCAGGTCCGGGTCCAGGGGCAGGTAGCCCCGGTTGAAGACCGTGTCCGAGGGCCAGGGCGACCAGCCGGACTGGTGGTTGCGGCAGACGCCCGCCTCGCTCAGGTAGTCCGCCCAGAAGTGGATGAACGGCTGCACGCGGGATTGCAGGTTCTCCACCTCCATCTCCACCCGGACGAAGCCCTCGAACTCGCCCAGGTCCACCTCCCGGCTGTCGAAGGTGCGGATGCCTCCGGGGGGGATGATGAGCTGGCCGCTGCGCACGGGGGTGCCGTCGCAGCGGCAGACCTGATAGCGCATGTCCAGGGGGAAGTTGATGCGGAACACGCGGTCGAAATAGTGGTTCACGTAGACCAGGGTCTCGGTTTCGCCGGAGAGGAAGTCCATGTACGCGCTGATGAGCGTGGTCTGGCCGCCGTAGAGCCGGGTGATGATCCGGCCGGGGGTGCCCGCTTCGAGCAGGGCCTTGGCCAGGGTGAAGGCCGAGGCGCGCGAGGTGGAGGCCACGAGCCAGCCGTCGCAGTCCGGCATGGGCGCGCCCAGGCCGAGCAGGCCGATGCTCCTCCCGAGGAAGGTCTTGCCCTCCAGGTTGGCGTCGAAGGTGTAGCAGCCCGCGATGCCCTCCAGGGCGGGGATGTCCTTCTCCAGGGAGGTGTGGTCCACGTAGATGGCGATCCGTTTGACGTCGTATGTGCCCAGGCGCTCGCGGACCCACTCCTCGCCGCGCGGCGGGATGCGGGAGCCGGATTTGAGCAGGGGGCCGGTCAGGGGACGGGTGGTGGTCATGGTGTCTCTCCTTGCAGGATGTCGAGCCGTCTAGAAGAACGGTGCAAATCGTTCGTCGCCGCGCGGGGTCGCGCAGATCGCTTCCATCTCCACGAGCCAGGTGGGGCGGCACACGGGCCCGCGCACGATGATTCTCGGGATGCCGCCGGGCAGGGCCTGGTCCAGAAAATCCCGCACCAGCGGGTGGTCGGCGGGGTCGCGCAGGTAGCACACGAGCTGCTTGACGTCCTCCAGGCGGGTGCCGGAGCCGTCGAGCAGGGCTTCGATGTTCGCCAGGGTCCGGCGGCATTGCCGGACCACGTCGCCCACGTGGAGCACGTTGCCCTGGTTGTCGATGCTGGCCGTGCCGGAAATGTAGCAGTGGCTCCTGTCGCCGTAAACGATGCGCGTGCCCCGCTCGAAGGTCACGGCGTATTCATGCGTGGGGCAGAGGTGGTCCCTGGCCTCCAGGTAGCTGACCTGGGTCGGGTGCAGGCCGAGCACGCTCAGGCTGTCCATGAGCACGAGCTGGTCCGCCCGGGGGGCGAGGCCCTCGATGCCGGTGCTGGCGATGTAGTGGGTGCCCTCGTTCAGGCCCATGAAGCGGAAGAGCTCGCGCCGGGCGTCGACCATCCCGGCGTAGCTGTTGTCCACGTCGCGCATGTAGATCCAGGTGCGCTGCACGTCGTTTTCTATCTTTCCGCCCAGGCGCTCCATCCAGGCCGAGAGCTGGCCGAAGACCTGGAGGGTCTGCTGGTAGGAGCCCTCGGGGCTGGTGGGCGCTCCGGAGAGCCACAGGGAGCGGTACTTGCCGTGCCCCACCAGGAGCGCGCCCGGCTCGTGCAGGAGCTTGCCGCCACCGTTGGCGGGGCGCATGTGGTAGGCCTCCAGGGCGAGCTTGCCCCCGGCGGCGGGCGGCTGGCCCACGAGCGAGAGCACGCTCTCCCGGCCCGGCCCGTCGAAGCGCTCTCGCAGGGCGGCGGCCTGGTTGGCTATGTCGCTGGCATGGATGCGGACCAGCACTTCGCTCCCTTTGTCCAGCCCCGCGTCGCGCAGAACCCCGGCGTAACGGTCCGCCAGGGTGTCGAGGCTTTCCGGGAAGGTCAGCCCCGGGGGAGCCTCCAGGCAGATGTGGTGCTCGGCTCCGTGATCGTTCACCAGGTGGGCAATGGGGGGAATCTCTTTCGGTGGCATGCATTCTCCAGGGAGGCGGCCAGGGCCGCCCGTTCCGTCAGCACAGTGACATATTTTTGCCGACTTTTGTTGAAGCAAAGTTCATGCCTTATCAATCGGTGGGTGAGTGATCCGCCCGTATGGCCCGTGGGGGCAGGGCGGCAACCCCCGCCTGCGCCGGGAGGTTTCCCAGTGTGGGGGCCGTGTTTCGAGTGACTTCGGGGTGGCTTCCGGGTGGTTTCGGGATGGTTTCGGGGCGGACCTGGGCAGCGGGAAGAAAAGTGCTCCGGCATGTTTTCTGCATTGGTGCTGGCGGCCCTCCCGCCTCCGGCGCAGGAGCTGGTTTCGGGTGCAGGGCCTCGCTCACTCATGCGAGGAGGCTTTCATGACTTTCGACATGAGCCGGAGGACACACGGCAGCGGCGGCGGGATCATGCTCGTCGCCGGTCCCTGCGCCATCGAATCCGAACGGCAGACCCTGGACACCGTCGGCGAGCTTGCGAAGCTGCCCGTGGACCTCGTTCGCGGCGGCATCTGGAAGCCCAGGACGAGGCCCGGCTGCTTCGAGGGCGCTGGGGAGCCCGGGCTCAAGTGGCTCGCCGAGGCCAGGCGCCGCACCGGCCTGCCCTTTGCCGTGGAGGTGGCCCTCCCGGCCCACGTGGAGGCCGCGCTGCGGCACGGGGCCGACGCCCTCTGGGTCGGCGCCAGGACCACGGTCAACCCCTTTGCCGTGCAGGCGCTTGCCGACGCCCTGCGGGGCTCGGGCGTTCCGGTCATGGTCAAGAACCCCATCTGCCCGGAGCTGGGCCTCTGGCTCGGGGCGCTGGAGCGGTTCGAGCGAGCCGGGACGGGCCCGCTCGCGGCCATCCATCGGGGCTTCTCCCTCCTGGACAACGGCGGCTACCGCTACCACCCCGCCTGGGACATCCCCCTGGCGTTCATGGAGCGCACGGACATCCCCCTGTTCTGCGACCCCAGCCACATCTCCGGCCGCGCGGAGCTCGTCCTCTCCGTTGCCCGCGAGGCCCTGGGGCTCGGCTTCTCCGGGCTGATGATCGAATCGCACGTCAGGCCGGAGGCCGCCTTGAGCGACGCCCGCCAGCAACTGACCCCGGCGGCCCTCGGGAACCTGCTGGCCGCCTGCGGCCTTCTGCCGCCCATGGCGTCGTCAATGGCGTCAATGGCGTCAATGGCGTCGCCCATAGCGTCGCCCATACAGCCGTCCGAGCCCGTCGCCGCACACCACAAGGGCGGCGCGAGTGCCGGGACCCCGGCCGCCGGATACGGCATGGCCGGAGCGAAGTAGGCATGGCCCCGGCGCGTCCTTCCCCGGCCTCGGTGCGGCTTTCCCTCACGGATTCCCGCGACCTTTCCTATGCCATCGACATCGGCTGCGGCCTGGGGGGGCACGTGGCCCGGACCCTGGCCTCGGCGAACTACGGCAGCACCTACGCCGTGCTCTGCGACTCCAACACCCTGCCCATCTTCCGCCGGGTGCTGGAGCCGGAGCTGTCTCGTGCCGGGCTGCGCCACACCGTCCACGCCGTCTCCGCCGGGGAGGCCTCCAAGAGCCTGGAGGAGGCGGGGCGCATCATGCTCGCGCTGCTGGACGAGGGCTTCGCCCGGGACGGCTGCCTCGTGGCCTTCGGCGGGGGCATGACGGGCGACCTCTGCGGGTTCGTGGCCGGATGCTACATGCGCGGCGTGCCGCACGTCGCGGTTCCCACCACACTGCTGGCCATGGTGGACGCCTCCGTGGGCGGCAAGACGGGCGTGAACCTCGGCGCGGGCAAGAACTGCTGCGGCCTGTTCAAGCAGCCGTCCCGTGTCTTTGCGGACATCGACCTCCTGAAGACCCTGGAGCGGGACGAATACGTGAACGGCCTGGCCGAGGCGGTCAAGTACGCCATGATGACGGATGGCGGCTACGCCCGATTCCTTTTGGAGAACAAGGATGCTATCCTCGCGCGGGAGGGCGGCGCCGTGGCGGAGCTGGTCCGGCGGTGCTGCGAGATCAAGGCCGGCATCGTGGCGCGCGACGAGCACGACGCCGGGGTCCGCATGATCCTCAATTTCGGCCACACCGTGGGCCACGCCCTGGAGGCCTCCTGGGATTACGCCGTGCGCCACGGGTTTTGCGTGGCTGCGGGCATGCGCGTCATGCTCGGGGCGGCCGGGGCGGCGGGGTACATCGACGCGGCGTACCAGCGCCAATGCATCGCCCTGCTCGATGCCTTCGGGCTGGACCCGGCCCTGCCCGGGGTGGACGTGCAGAGCGTGATGCACCACATGCGCTCGGACAAGAAGACGCTGGGGGGCAACATCCGCTTCGTGGTGCCCACGGGGCCCGGGCGGCTCGGCGTCACCTGGAATCTTTCCCCGGAGCTGGTGCGCTCGGAGCTGGAGCGGACCTTCGCCTGACCAAACCCTGGAGCCCAGCCTTGCACCGACCGAACCTCGACGCGCCGATCATCCTCGTGGGGATGCACCGCTCCGGCACCAGCATGACCTCCCGGATTCTCTCCGCCTACGGGGTGCACATGGGGGCGACCCTCTCGCCGACCCACGAGTCCCTGTTCTTCCAGAATCTCAACAGCAGGATCATGCGCGTGCTCGGCTACGGCTGGCGCTGCCTGGACGAGCTGTTCCCGGATGTCCGGTCGCTGGCCTCCGGCTCGGGATACCTGCTCTCCATCATCGAGGAGGCCGTCGGGAGCGGCCTGGAACGCACCCACCTGGCCGGGGCGCCCCCCGGGGGCCCCTGGGGCTGGAAGGACCCGCAGACCTCCCTGCTGCTGCCGCTGTATCTGCGCGCCTTTCCCGGGGCCAGAGTGGTCCACGTCCACCGCGACGGCCGCGACTGCGCCCTGAGCCTGCTCCAGCGCGACGCCAAGCGGTTCGGGTTCGACGCCCTGGCACCCACCGTGGCCAACAGGAACCGCTTCGCCAGGGATTTCCAGCTCTGGGAGGTCTACACCCGCCGCTGTATGGAAGGATTGCGACGGTGCGGGTCGGCCGGGCTCGTCATGCGCTACGAGGGCCTGCTGGAGACACCAGGAGAGCAGCTGGACCGTCTGGCCTCGTTCTGCGGGCTGGACCCGGCC
>JBFWJM010000134.1:0-8562 GCA_050253205.1 Desulfovibrionaceae bacterium | reverse complement strand
CCCTGGACGGCAAGGACTTCGGCGGCCGTAACCTGAAGGTCAATGAAGCCCGTCCGCGCGAGCAGCGTCCCCGCTGGTAGCCCTTCGGGACCAACACATTTGAAGACCCGCCTCCCCGGAGGCGGGTCTTCGTTTTTGGTCGGGTGCGGATGGCGTCCGTCAGGGCATGACGGCCCGCGCCGCTTCGTGGTCGATGGTCAGCGCGTCGAGCACGGCCTTGTCCTCGGAGTTGGGCTCGCCGGGGCCCGTGGGCGCGGCTCCGGGGGTGGCAGTCACCGCGGTTCCGGGGGCGACGATCTCCACCGTGGCAGTGCCTTGCCCCTCTTCAAGCTCCTGCAGGGCGGCCATGGCGGCCTGCGCCTGGCGCATGGAGCTGTCCGATTGTTTCTTGTCCGCCACGGGGCAGCCCGCCTGGGCCGGGCCGGAGCCAACGGCGAAGACCGCCGCGAGAATCAGCAGGATGAACATGGTTCTTTTCATGACGTCTCCTCGCGGTTAGGGGGTGCACCGGGCCTCGGCCCGAAGGGTTTCGATTTCGGCGATGCGTCGCTTCATCTTGCTGCCGATGGACGGATTCATGCGCTCTTTGCTGGATTGCAGGGTGGTCTGAGCGTCCTTGAGCGCGGCGTTGAGCTTGGCGCAGGCGTCGGCCCTTGCGGTTTCCGCCTCCGGGCCCTGGGCGGCCGGGGTGAAGAGCACGGGCCCGCCCTCGTAGAGCAGCACCGTGGAGCGCTCCGGCAGGACGCGCACGCCGAACTCCGTTCCGCGCACGCCGATGAGCCCCAGGGGCGAATCGATGCGGAACTGGTCCGGATGCGCCCCCACCACCGGGCTCGTGAGCACCCGCAGCGCCCCTTGCACCAGATTCAGGTGCAGCAGGTCGCCGCCGTCCTTGTCCATTGTGTCGAGCACCACGAGCCGCGAATCCGCCCCCAGCGCGAGCATGGTCTCGTCCTGGAGCACGATCTGGAGCATGCCGTCCGCGCCGGTGGCGAGGGTGTCCTGCCTGTCCACGCCCATGCGCACCTCTGCGGCGCGTTCCTGCCCTTCGCAACTGATAATGGACGCCGCGCCGCTGCTCACGGACACGCGGCCCACCTCGTCCGCCAGGGCCGCCGGATGCAGCGGACCCGGCCCGGCGAACAGGCCAACCAGAGCCAAAAATGCGAGAAGATGTCGTTTCATGATAACCCCTCCTTGAGGGTGGGGTATCATCCTTCCACGGCCAGTTACATGAGAATGATTCAACCGCCCAGCCCGTGCAGGGCGTGGGGATCGGCGGCGAGGAGCTCCGAGAGCACGCCCCCGTGGAGGTACTTGAGGGGTTTTTCCGCGCCGAGCAGGGTCATGGACGGGTCGAGACGTCGACCCAGGGCGCGCAGCACGGCGCGGGCCGGGGCGAGCATGGCGGGGCGCTCGGGAAAGACCCGCAGGCTCGCGCGGCGCTCGCCCGTGGCCGCATCCTCCCGGGAGAGTACGCGCACCAAGAGCGGCCCGCAGCCCTCGGGCACGCAGCCGAAGGAGAGCTCCTCGTAGCGGGTGCCGTCCTCCTTGCGCTGGGTGCGCAGCACGAGGTCCTGGCGCAGGGCCCCGGCTACGAGCCAGGGAAGGTAGAGCAGGCGGGTGGGGCCGGATTCGGCGAGGCGGGCGTTGATGGCCGCCTGGGCCGTGGCGGCCTGGAGGTATCGCTCGCGGTCTTCGGGGCGCAGCGCGCCGAAAAGCATCTCGCGCCGCTCGGCCGGGTGATGGGTCTCCGGGCGGAAGGCGCGCAGCACGGGAGCCGCCTCGGCCTCGAAAGCGTTTCGCAGGGAGTCGAAATCGCGGACCATGCCCGCCCCGCAGCCCGCGCCCGCGCCGCCCCCGCCCTCGCGGGGAACCTCCTTGAGCACGATGTCGGGATGCAGCGACTGGATCACGAAGGAATGCACCGACCCGGAGGCGGGCTCGCCTTCGATGTCCGCGAGCATGGGCAGGCCGTCAAAGGAGAACCAGCAGAGGCCGCTGGCGTCCCGCTCCAGGAAGCGCCCGGCCACGCGCTGGCCCACGGCGTGGCCGGCGCGGAAGGCGCGGGCGCGCTCCCCGCGCAGCATGGAGGAGGATTCGCCCGGGCGGGAAGGCCCCGAGCCGCCTCTCACGCGCACGGCCTCAGGCCCCCTGGTCGATAATCAGCTCGACCTCTTCGAGGGTCAGCCCCGTGGCCTTGGCCAGCTCCAGGGGGCCCTTGCCCCGGCGGTGCCCGGTGAGGATGAGCTCGCGCTTGAGCGCCGGGGACTCGATGAATTTTTCCGCTTGCTTCACCAGGCGCGAGAGCTCCTCGGCCCGGCGCTCCATGACCTCGTCCAGCTCCACGAGATGCTGCTGGCGCTTGCCGAAGGTCTCGATCATCTCCTGCTCCAGCTGGGCGCTGAAGCGCAGCTTGTTCATGAAGTCCGCCTGGCTGTCCATGAGGCGCTGGAGCAGGGCCTCGGAGCGCTTGAGCCGCACGAAGAAGAGGATGACCACGGCAAGGAGCACGAGTTCGGAGAGGGAGAGCAGGATGAGCAGCAGGGTGGAGAGGGTCATGGGTCAGATCTTCCTGTCGATGATGTTTCCCGTCCAGGGGGAGGTGCTGGCGGCGGGCTCCTCGGCGGCTTCCTCCTCCGGGGCGGCGTGCTGGCGCTGGCCGCCGTGGCCGCCCGGCTGGCCGCCCCCGCCGCCGTCGCGCTCCACGGTGAGGGGCTTTTCCGGCTTGGAGACCTCCTGGACCTCCTTTTCCTTTTCGCGCTGCTTCTGGAGCAGCATGGGGCCGAAAATCTCCTGGCGCACCTCGGGGTGCGTCTGCTCCGCCGTGGCGAGCTTGCTCACGTAAGGAAGCTGGGCAATGAGGGTCGGGTAGTCGATGGGCCCAGGGGTCATGGCGTCGCCCCCTTACTATTTCACCAGATACTGATCGAACAGCAGGGTCTCGAATTGGCCGTTGACCATGTACTGGTTGGTTACCGACAACAACTCCGTGGTCAGATTATCCACATTCTCCTGGTTGGTCAAAAAGGCCAGGTCCTTGCTGCGCAGATAATAGAACAGGGCGTAGCGGACGGTGGGCGTCTCGCGGGTGAGGTTGTCGGCGAGCATGGGGTCCGTGGTGGAGAAGACGAGGCTGACCTCCAGGAAGCGGAGCTTGCCCTGGGAGTCGCGCTGCTCGATGAGGAACGGGTCGAGCTTGACGAGCAGCTCCCCCGGGGCGGCCGGAGGCAGCTCGGCCTCGGCCGGGGGCAGCTCGGCGGCGGGCTCGGGCTCCGGGGCAGGGGCCTGCTCGGCCGCGGGCTCGGGCGGGGCGTCGCCCCCGGAGAGCAGGAACCACGCGCCGCCTCCGAGCAGCAAGACGGCCGCCACGCCGATCCAGAGGAACTTGTTCTTGAGGATGGGCGGGAGTGCGCGCTTGGGCTTGGGCTCGGGCGGCGACAGGGGCAGCGCCGGGGGAGCCTCCTCCTCGATGAGCTCCTCCTCTTCCTCCTCGTCCTCCAAAAAAGGGGCGTCGTCGAGGTCGAGGTCGACCTTCTGGGTGCCCCGGGTGGTCTCGGAGTCGTCCAGCTGGGCCTTGCGCGAGGAACCGGGGTCGAGCGATGCTCCGCCCGCCGGGGTTTCCAGCGTTTCGTCCGGCTCGTCTGGCACGATGAACAGCATGGGCGGCTCCGGGACGGGGTCCGGCTAGCGGTTGAATATCTTTTCGATCTTCTCGCCCAGGGTCTCCGGGGTGAAGGGCTTGACGATGTAGTTGGACACCTTGGCCTGCACGGCCTCGATGATGTTTTCCTGCTGGGCCTCGGCGGTGACCATGAGGAAGGGGGTGTCCGCGAATTCCTCGCTGGCGCGCACCTTGCGCAGCAGTTCGATGCCGGTCATCTTGGGCATGTTCCAGTCCGAGACGATGAAATCGATGTTGTCCTTGTTCAGCACGTCCCAGGCGGTGGTGCCGTCGTCGGCCTCGACGATGTTGTCGAATCCGAGCTGCCTGAGGATGTTCTTGATGATCTTGCGCATGGTGGAAAAGTCGTCGACCACGAGGATGCGCATCTTCTTGTTCATGACTACTCCGTGCCCTCTTCGTACTTGAGGCGATAGTTTTCCCTGAGTTTTCGCAGGGCTTGTGAATGGAGCTGGGAGACACGGCCCTCCGTGATCTCCATGACCTCCGCCGTTTCCTTCATGTTCAGTTCCTCGCCATAATAAAGCGCGATAACGAGCTTTTCCCGCTCGGTCAATTCTTCTATGAGCCCGGCCACCTTGGTGACCATCTCCTGGAAGGCGGTGTTCTGGTAGGGTTCGTTTTCCCCGGAGGCGTCTCGCGAGCCCAGCAGGTTGTCCTGGAAGGCATCGAGGCTGACGCACATCTGGTTCTGCAATGCCTCCATGCCCACCTGCACTTCCTTGGCGGACATGCCCGTGCGGCGTTCGATCTGCTCGGCGGTGGCGGGCTCGCCCGTTTCATGCTCGATGCGCCGGATGGCCTCCTCGATGGTCTTCACCTTCTGCCGAAGCCCCCGCGAGAACCAGTCCATGCGCCGGAGTTCGTCGAGCATGGCGCCCTTGATGCGGTTTTCGGAGTAGGTGTCGAAGCGGATGCCGAGATCGGGGCGGAATTTCTTGAGCGCGTCGAGCAGGCCGAGGCTCCCGGCGCTCATGAGCTCGCCGAGTTCCACGTTCTGGGGCAGCTTGACCTTGAGGCGCAGGGCGAGAATGCGGATTTTGGGCGAGTAGTGCCGGACGATCTCCTCCTGCTGGCGCGGGGGGAAATCGTCCCAGGCGACGGCTCCGGACTCCAAGTCACGCCACGGACTGCTCTTGGAAGAGGAGCTTTTTCCAGAAAAACTTAATGTTTCCATCGACATTTGTCGCCGCTTTCCAGTTGTCCACTACCCGGGCCACGGCCGCGAGGCTCTGCGCGGCCTTGGATTCGGGGGCCATTTCGCACACGGGGGTCTGATTGATGACGGCCTGCCGCACGGCCGGGTCCTGGGGGATGAAGCCCACCAGGTCCAGGGAAACGCCGGAAAGGAAGTGGTCGCAGGCGTTGTGCAGCTTGAGGTAGACCTCCTTGGCCGCCTTCTCGCTCTGGGCCATGTTCACCAGCACGCGGAAGCGCTCCACCCCGTGGTGCAGCTTGAGCACCTTGACCAGGGCGTACGCGTCGGTGAGCGACGTGGGCTCCGGGGTCAGTACCAGCAAGCGTTCCTGCACCGCGAGATTGAAATACAATACATTGTCATTGATGCCCGCGCCGGTGTCAACGATCAGGTGGTCGATGTCGTCTTCCAGATAGTCCATGGCCTCCAGGAGGTCGAGCTTTTGCCCGGTGTCGAGGTCCACCATGTCCGACACGCCGGAGGAGGCGGGCAGGATGCGGAACCCGTAGGGCGTCTGGAAGAGGATCTTGTCCATGGTCATCCCTTCGTGGAAGAGATGGAAGAGGTTGTATTTGGGCGCGAGCCCGAGGATCACGTCCACGTTGGCCAGGCCGAGGTCCGCATCGAGCAGGACCACGCGGCGGCCCATGCGCGAGAGCTCGCAGGCCAGGTTCACGGAGACGTTGGTCTTGCCCACGCCGCCCTTGCCGCTCGTGACGGAGAAGACCAGGGGAAGTTTGCTCATTGCTATGCTCCTTGCCTCGCGCTTTCGCCGGGGAGTTGGTGCTTGAACAGAAGCCGCCAGACCATCTCCGTGCGTGCGGAAACCATGGTGTTGCGGAGCCCCGAACCGTAGGACAGGGCGGAAACCGGCAGGCCGGTGGCGCAGGCCACGTTGAGCATGGGTCCGAACGTACAGGCTTCGTCGAGTTTCGTCCAGATGATGCTGGTCAGTTTGTCACAGGCGTAAGCCGCGAGATATGCGTCGTATTGCTTCGATCCGTAATGCGGGGAGAGCACCAGGTGCGCGGCCAGGTTCGACACGCCGTCCAGGCCCAGCTCCGCCAGCCTCGCTGCGGCCGTCTCTCCCGCGTCCAGGCCGGGCAGGTCGATGAGCACGAGGTCGAACTCGCGGCTCTCGGCCACGAGCAGGGCCGCGTCCTCGGGGGTGGCCAGTTCGCGGAAGGCCAGGGAGCCCAGCTCCGCGTAGTGTCGCAGTACGAGCCTGCCCTGGCCCCTGCCGCCGTCGGCCGAGGCCACGCAGATGCGCGCCTTGGGGTCGGCCTTCTTCTCGCGCAGGGCCCAGCGGATCAGCGCGGAGGTCTTGCCCGCGCCGCTGGGGCCCAGAAAGACGTGCATCTTGCCCTCGAAGGAGCCGCGCTCCAGCGGCAGCGCCCGGCAGAGGGCTTCGAGCACGGGCAGCACCGAGCGCGACGGGTTCTCGGCCAGATCGGCGTAGACCTTGACGAGCACCTTCTCTTCCACGCCCTCGCGCTCCAGGTATTCCATGGCCACGCGCTGGGTGGGCGAGAGCCGGGCCGGGTCGCGCTTGGTGCGCATGAACTCCATGAGGCAGTCCTTGATCTGCGCCCATTCGTGCGAGAGCGCGCTGGAGGCCTGGAGGGATTCACTCAGGAAGGCGTCCTTGCTCTGGGGGGTGCCAGCGGGCGAGGCCTCGCCGCGAACCCGGGCGGCCGGTTCTTCCACGGCGGCCATGACCTCGGTCATGCGGCGTCCGTTTCTCGTCACGGTCTTGGAGGACAGGATCACGGCCTCGGAGCCCAGTTCCAGCTTCACCTGATGGAGGCAGTGCGCCGGAGTCTTGCCTTGGTAGGTCTTCACTTGCATGTGCGGCTCGCGTTCGTTCGGGGTTCGGGTGCTTGCGGTGTCGTCGGGTTACGCGGCGTTCTTCATGTCCACGGTGGCCAGGGCCTGGATGCCGATGTCCGTGGGAATCTCCGCCTGGGAGATCACGGGCAGCGTCGGCAGGAACCGAAGCAGCAACTGTGCCAGATGGGGCCGGATCTGCGGGTTGGTGAGCAGCACGGGCTGCCCGTCCGTACCCACGGCGCGCTCCATGGTTCTGTTGATGCTCTGGATGAGCTGCTGGGCCTGCACAGGTTCCAGGGCCAGGTAGCCGCCGCTCTCGGCGTTGCGGATGCCTCCGGAGACCATCTGCTCCACGGGGTGGGAGAGGGTCAGGATGGGCAGCGTGTTCGTGGAGTCGAGGTAAGGCTTGATGATGGTGCGGCCCATCTTGGCCCGGACGTACTCCGTGAGCTGGACCGGGTCGTGGATGGAGGGGCCGTAGTCCGCCAGGGTCTCGATGATGGTCAGCATGTTGCGGATGGACACGCCCTCGGCCACGAGATTCTGGAGCACCTTCTGCACGGTGCCGAGCTGGAGCACGCCGGGGATGAGGTTTTCCACGGCCTTGGGCGCACGCTTGGCCTGTGCGTCGAGCAGGTTCTGGACCTCCTGGCGGCCCAGGAACTCGGGCAGGTTGCGCCGGAAAACCTCGGTGAGGTGCGTGGCGATGACGGTGGAGGGGTCCACCACGGTGTAGCCCGCGAGCATGGCCTCCTCCTTCTGGGCCTCGGGGATCCAGACGGCGGGCAGGTTGAAGGCGGGCTCCACGGTCTCCACTCCCTGGATGCGGTGCTTGGCGTCGCCGGGGTCCATGGCCAGGTAGTGGTCGATGAGAATCTCGGCCGTGGCCACGGGGTTGCCCTTGATGACCACGCGGTATTCCCCGGGCTTGAGCTGGAGGTTGTCGCGCAGGTGCAGCGACGGAATGATGACGCCCATGTCCAGGGCGAACTGCCGACGGATGGAGCGGATGCGCGAAAGGAGGTTGCCGGCCTGCTCCTCGTCCACCAGGGGGATGAGCCCGTAGCCCACCTCCAGCTCCAGGGCGTCCAGCGGCAGGAGCGACTGGACCTCCTCGGGAGTGTCGAGGGTCGGCATTTCTTCCTTCTTCTTGGCGTCCTCCAGCCCGGCGAGCATCGCCTGCTGGTTGGAGGAGACGCGGCTGATGCCGTAGACCAGGGCGGCCAGGAACAGGAAAGGCACGGTGGGCATGCCCGGGACGATGCCGAAGATGAGCAGGATGACGGCGACGAGCTTCAGGGCGCGGTGGTGGTGGGTGAGCTGGCCGAGGAATTCCTCGCCCATCTTGGCCTCCGCCGCCGCGCGGGAGACGATGATGCCCGCCGAGGTGGAAATGATCAGCGAGGGGATGGTGGCCACGAGGCCGTCACCGATGGTCAGCAGGGTGTAGGTGTGGGCGGCGTCCATCCAGTTCATGTCCTTCTGGATCACGCCGATGAGGAAGCCGCCGATGATGTTCACTGCGGTGATCATCATGCCCGCCTTGACGTCTCCGGAAACGAACTTGCCCGCGCCGTCCATGGCGCCGTAGAAGTCCGCCTCGCGGCGGATGAGCTCGCGCTGCTTCCGGGCCTGGTCCTCGTCGATGAGCCCGGCGTTGAGGTCCGCCTCGATGGCCATCTGCTTGCCGGGCATGGCGTCCAGGGTGAAGCGCGCCGCCACCTCGGCGATGCGCGTGGTACCCGTGACGATGACGGTCTTGTTGAGGATGAACAGGATGAGGAAGATGACGATGCCGATGACGTAGTTGCCGCCGACGACGAACTCGCCGAAGCTCTGGATGACCGAG
>JBFWJM010000133.1:0-8566 GCA_050253205.1 Desulfovibrionaceae bacterium | reverse complement strand
AAGCCTCGCCCCAGTCGGCGTGCACACACCGACTCCCGGAGCATCATGGCGCGGGCGCGCCCCCGGGTCAAGGGGCTTCGAGAGCCCGAAAGGACGCCCGGAGGGCTCCGACGGCCTTGACATTTTTGCGGAATGGGGCGAAGGGTGCAACAGAACGCTAGCTGCAACGGAGGGAACCACAATGCTTGGCGAACTGATTTCCGGAATGGCCCACTCCACCACCCAGGGCTTCGTCGGCGTGACGCTGATCTACGTCTACCTGGCCTGGATCGTCACCATAGGCCTGATCCGCGTGCGTGAGGCCATGGAAGCAGACAAGGCCGGGGGCCACCACTAGCGTTCCACGGGCTCCGGCCCGGACGGAAAACGAACAAGCGGCCCGTCGCCAGGCGATGGGGCCGCTTTTTGCGTCCTCTGGCCGGGCCATTCCAGGCAGGTTCCTTTTCAGAGCCCCTCGGCGGTGTCGCGCAGCACGTTGAGCAGGTAGATTCCGTAGTCGTTCTTGCGCATGGGCTCCGCCAGGCGCTCCAGCTGGGCCGCGTCGATGAACCCCTTGCGGAAGGCGATCTCCTCCACGCAGGAGACGATGGTGCCCTGGCGTTCCTGGATCACGTTCACGTAGTTGGCCGCCTGGAGGAGAGACTGGTGGGTGCCCATGTCGAGCCAGGCGAAGCCCCGGCCAAGCGCTTCCACCCGGAGCTTGCCCTTCCCGAGGTAGATGTTGTTCACGTCGGTGATCTCCAGCTCCCCCCGGGGGGAGGGCTTGAGCGAGCGGGCGTATTCCACCACGTTGTTGTCGTAGAAGTAGAGGCCCGTCACCGCGAAGCGAGACTTGGGCCTGGCGGGTTTTTCCTCGATGGAGACGGCTCGGTGCCCGGCGTCGAATTCCACCACGCCGTAGCGGGCGGGGTCCTTCACGGGGTAGGCGAAGACGATGCCGCCCTCGGTGAGCCCGGCGGAATCCTCCAATATGGTGGGCAGGCTCTGGCCGTAGAAGATGTTGTCCCCCAGGACCAGGCAGACCGTATCGTCGCCGATGAATTCCTCGCCGAGAAGAAAGGCCTGGGCCAGGCCGTCCGGCGTGGGTTGTTCCACGTAGGAGAACGAACAGCCGAGCTGGGAGCCGTCCCCGAGGAGCTCCCGAAACCGGGGCAGGTCCGCAGGGGTCGAGATGATCAGCACTTCGCGGATTCCGGCGAGCATGAGCGTGGAGAGCGGGTAATAGATCATGGGCTTGTCGTGCACGGGCAGGAGCTGCTTGCTGACCACGCGGGTCAGCGGGTAGAGCCGCGTGCCGGAGCCCCCGGCCAGGATGATGCCTTTCATGGACGCCTCGGAGTTTTTTGTTTATGCAGGCCGGACGCGCGAACCGGCCTCGGCGGGCCGAAGGTAGCCGAAACCCGGCCGGAAGCGCAAGGAGAAGCCTGCGATGCGATATTACCGCCTGCCTCCGGGCGCGGGCCTGGGGGCCCTGGCGCTGCTGGCGCTGTTCCTCTTCGCCCTCGTGTTCGTCCCGGCCCGGCTCGCCGGGGAGGCCTTCGAGCGGCTGGGCCTGACCATGCTCCAGGGGTTGGCCGTGCTGGCCGCCATGCTCCTCTGGCGCACCCGGGCGTTCACGGTGTTCGTGAGCCGCCGCCTCGTGCCGGACCGCGCCCAGGCCACGCTCCAGGAGGCGTTCTTGCGCATGCAGGGCATGGAGATGGGCCCGCAACCCACGGGCGAGCTGGTGCGCCAGCGCGTGCAGCTCGGCCTGGGGGGATGCGTGGCGCCGCTGTGCCTGTGCGTGTATTTCGCCCTGCGCCTGCCCCCGGAGGCCTGGGCCTGGGTCGCCGGAGGCAGTGCCGTGGTGGCCGGGGCGTGCTTCGCGGCCATGCGCCGCCAGCCCGGGCGGGGGGTCGAGGTGCCCGTGTTCGTGGCACCGGTGGCCACCCTGGCGGCCACGCTGCTTTTCTCCGGCCGCGAATGGGCCCCGCAGGCCGCGTATCTCTGCGCCGTGCTCGGAACCCTGGGCGGGACGGGGCTCTTGCCGCTGGCGCTGCCGCGCCTGCGGGCCGGGCTCGACCAGCCCCGCGTGGTCATCGGCGGGCCCGGGGTCTTTGGCGGGCTGTTCCTGGCCACCCTGGCCGCAGGATTGTTCTCCTGATTCTCTCCCTGCCACTGGCAATACGTGCGCAAGTGCGCTAGATTGTGCCCGGCGCGCCACTCTTGCGCACAACCCACCCTCCATGGAGTCGCCATCATGATCCGCATCGCCATGACCATGCCCGAGGAAAGGGCGCTCGAACCCGGGGAGCGCATCCTGGCCTGCGCAGTGGAGGGCTCCGGGTTTGCCCGCATGGACGCGGGCATGGGGCCCGCGCTGCCCGTGCTGCGCGCGGGCACGCTCCTGCGCGCCGGGGGCGGGGCGGCGCTGCTTGTTCTGGGCTCGGGCTTCCGGCACGCGCCTGCTGGGGAAGGGGCGCGGCTGCCCTGCCTGTCCACGCTCACCCTGGAGGCGCGCACCAGCATTCCCGCCGGGGCGCGATTGGAAGTTTCCCCGGAGAAATGCGGCTGGTCCGTGGCCTGGATTACCCTGAGCGACAAGGGCAGCCGGGGCGAACGCGAGGACACGGCCGGGCCCCTGGCGGCGGAGCTCCTGGCCGCGCGGCTCGAAACCAGCCTGTGCACCGGGTTCATCCTGCCGGACGAGGAGCCGCGTCTGCGGGCGCTGCTGGCGGACCTGGCCCTGGTCCAGGGGTACGACCTCATCGTGACCTCCGGGGGCACGGGGGTGGGCCCGAGAGACGTGACCCCCGAGGCGGCGCTCAAGGTGATCGAAAAACGACTGCCGGGGTTCGAGCGGGCCATGACCGCCGCAAGCCTGGCCAAGACCCCGCACGGGGCCATCTCCAGGGCGCTGGCCGGGACCCTCGGCGAAAGCCTGATCCTCAATCTTCCCGGGAGCCCCAAGGCCGTGCGAGAATGCCTGGAGCCCGTGCTCCCGGCACTGGACCACGCCCTGCGCAAGCTCCAGGGCGACAAGGCGGACTGTGCGACGGTTGTGTCGTAACAGAAAAATTTACCTCCGCAGCCCTTGCGGGTCGCGGGCTCTCCTGCTAGATAGTTGCCTTGCGAAGGAAACGGCCATCTTGCCCATCTACTTGGAGTCATGGATGAAAATGAATACGCGACTGATTGCCGCCCCGTTTGCGGCCCTGTGCCTGACGATTTCCCTGGTGTTCTCGGCCGGAGCGGCCCTCGCCCAGGAAACCGAAAAACCGGCCCTTCCCGAGGATTATCTGACCCGGGACTGGGATCTGAACGCCTGCGTCATGCGCGGGCTGGAGGCCAATCCCGCCATCCTCGCCGCGCGCCATGAACTGACGGGCAGCGAGTATGACGTCTACGCTGCCCTGGCGGCCATGCTGCCCACGGCCACGGCCTCCTACGGATACACCTATCAGGACCGGGGGCACGACGACCCGGCCAAGGTCGGCCTCTACGACGACGACCTCTGGGCCGCCTCGCTGAACGTGAACCAGCCACTCTTCCCGGGGCTCTCGCTGCTCTCGACCTTCCAGAAGCGCCAGCTCACCAACGAGCGCGCGGAGACCAAGCTGACGCAGGCCGAGCTCAACCTCGTGGAGTCCATCCAGACGAACTTCTTCTCCCTGCTCCGGGCGCGCATGGACGTGAAGAGCGCCGAAGACGCCGTGCAGCGCCTCCAGAGCCAGCTCCAGGTGACCACCGCCTTCTACGACGTGGGCCTCCAGCCCCGGCTGGACGTGCTCCAGGCCGAGGTGGACCTGGCCAGCGCCGAGCAGAGCCTGCTCATCGCCAGGAACAATCTGGCCATCCAGCACGCGCAGCTCAACACGCTCCTCGACTTTCCCCTGGAGTCGGACGTGCGCTACGTGGGCGAGCTGATCCAGCGGCCCTTTTCGCTCGAGTTCAAGGACTGCCTGGAGCGGGCCTACGTGAGGCGGCCGGATATCATCATCGGCCAGAAGAGCGTGGAGATCGCGGGCAAGGACCTGAACATCGCCGCGGCGGACATGCTGCCCTCCTTTGACGCCGACTGGGACTACGTGAAGCGCGGCAACTCCGCCGACCTCGATGCCGGCAGCGACGAATGGGCCCGCAGCAGCCAGGAGTACTGGACCGCCGGAGTCACTGCTTCCTACTCCATCGGCGCGGGCAAGGACATCAGCGAGACCCTCTCCGCCCGGGAGAGCTACCGACAGGTCCGTGCCCAGTTGGAGACCACGCGCCTCGACGCCGGATTCGAGGTCAAGCAGGCCCACCTCGACATCCGCGTCGCAGCGGACCGCATCGAGGTGGCCCACAAGCAGGTGGACGCCTCCCGCGAGGCCTACCGCATGGCCCAGGCGCGCTATCAGGCCCAGGTCGGCACCAACACCGACGTGCTCGACGCCCAGGCCAACCTCTCCAGCAGCGAGGCCCAGCTCAACTCCGCCCTGGCCGACTACCTCACCGCCCTGTCCAGGCTCTACGTGGCCATGGGCGAGCGCAACACCAGCCTGGAGGTCGAGTAGTGTTCGGTCGGGCGCTCAACCCCGAGGGGAACGAACGGCGTGTCTGCCCGGACTGCAAGGGCGCGCTCCATGTCGTGCGCCGTTGTCCATACCTGGCCATGCGTTGCGAGTCGTGTGGCAAGACGCACGAGTTTCGCGAAGTGGCCGACCAGATGGACGACCCCTTCGAGGAGGAGATGGGCTGGATTCCCCTGGACAGGCTGTAACGTGAAGCGAGGTTTCGCCTTCCGTATTGTCCTCCGGTTTTCGCTTTTCATTCTCTTGAGCCTCTTCGCGGGTTCCGCCTGGGCGGAGCCCGCGTCCTCTTTTGCTCCCGGATGGGAGGACCTCTCCCGCCGCCTCGCGGCGGAGGGGTTCGCCCCGGGCTACGTGCGCATGCTTTTCGACCGCTCTGCAGTGGTCTATGATCCGGGCGTCATGGCCCGGAAGATGGATGCCCTGCTGGAGACGCGCCTCGGGCGCAAGGCCGGGGAGAAGGTTCCCGTGCCCCACGAGGAGCGCGCGGAGCTTTACGACGCCTACCACACCGACCCCGAACTGCTGGAGCGCGCGGCGGCGTACATGCGCTCCCGGGCGGAGCTGCTGGGCCGGGTGGAGGCGCGCTCCGGCGTGCCGCGCGAGGTCATGACCGCCTTGCTGCTGGTGGAGACGCGCCTGGGCAGCATAACCGGGACCATCCGGGTGTTCGTGAACCTCGCCTCCATGGCCGCCAGCCGCGACCCCGGACCCGTGCGCGGGGCCATGCGCAACGAGCTGCCCTCGGAAGAGGGCGCGTGGTTCCTGAAGCGCATGAACGAGAAGGCGGACTGGGCCTTCAAAGAACTGGCGGCGCTCGTCCGCTACGCCCGGGCCAACGGCCAGGACCCGCTCTCCATACGGGGATCGGTGTACGGGGCCATCGGCCAGTGCCAGTTCCTGCCCACCAGCGCCGAGGCCTACGGGGTGGACGGCGACGACTCCGGCACGGTGGACCTCTTCACCGAGGCGGACGCCGTGGCCTCCATCGGCAACTACCTGCGCCACCATGGCTGGACGGGCAAGATGACCGCCGAACGGCGCTACAAGGCCATCTTCGCCTACAACCGCTCCAAGCACTACACGCAGGCCATTCTCGGCCTGGCGGAGCGCCTGGCCGAAGAGCCCCGCTGAAGCACCGGGCCGGAGGGTGGGGTCAGTCCTCCAGCAGGCTCTGGTAGAGATTGAGGGTCCGGTTCAGGAAGTCCGCTCCCGAGAGCTGCGACATGGTGGCCGCATGCGCCTGGACGAGGCGCGCGCGCAGCTCGTCGTCCGTGGCGGCCCGGCCCAGCAGCGCGAAGAGTCCGTCGGGGTCGTCCACGTCGTAGATTCCCTCCTCCGGCACGAGGTCGGGCATGACGTTGACGTTGGAGGAGATGAGCGGGCGGCCGCAGGACATGATCTCCAGGGCGGCCCGGGCGATGGCCTCGCTCCACAGGGAGGCCACCACGCCGAGGTCCAGGGCGCTGATGCAGGCGGCCACGTCGTCCCTGTGGTGGGAGATGGCCGCCGCGTCCCCCAGGCCCGCCTCCTTTATCCATTCCTCGACCCTGCGCAGCCGGGTGGCCGTCTCGAAGCCGATGAGGAACAGGCGCAGCCGCCCGAGACCACGCTCGCTCCTGAGCCTCGCCACGGCGTGGATGAGCTCCCGCTGGCCCTTGACCTCGTCGAAGCGGCCGAGCAGGCCGACCACGAAATCCTCCTGCGCGAAGCCGAACTCCGCGCGCACGCGCTCCCGCCCCTCGGGGTCGAAGGCGAAGGTCTCGCGGTCCACGCCGCCGTGGATGAGCCAGACGCCGCCCTCGGGGGTCTTCATGGTGGAGAGGAAGTGGCGGGCCATTTTCTGGTTGGTGACCACCACCGCGTCGGCCACCTTGCGGTGGAGCCAGCGGTTGAAGCTGTCGGAGCGGGGCAGCCGCTGGTCGCCCCGGGTGCGCACGAGCTTGTAGCCCATGCCGAGCTTCTTGATGAGCCCCCAGAGCACGAAGCCCTCGCCCCGGTGGCAGTTCACCACCTGGGGGCGGAACTCCTTGAGCAGGCGGAGCATGTCGCCCAGGGTGGAGTACAGGCGCAGGGGGTTGGTGGTGTTCAGGTCGAGCCGCATGGTGGCCAGGCCGAGCTTGCGGGCCCGCTCCTCGGGGGGGGTGTCCGGCTGCACGGCCACCACCACCTCGTGCCCTGCGTCGTGCAGCAGGCGCGAGAGGTACAGCGCGTACCAGGCGGTGGCGTTGTACCAGCGGACGTTGATGACCTGGAGAATCTTCATGGCGTTGACCGCCTCTTGCGGATGGCGAAAATATGACCCAAGGGCGGGGGGTTGGCAAGGAAAAACACCGCCGGACCGCGCCCGGCGGGGCTTTGCTGCCATTGGACCCCCTCTTGCATGGCCCGGGGAGGGAAAAACCCGACCCGGCTGGCCCTTGCTCAGCCCATGGGCTCGTTCGTCAGGCCAGGACTTCCTTCTTGCCCACCGCCTCGGCCTTGACCCTGTCGAGCAGGTCGGAGAGGGCGGCCTTGACGTTTTCGCGGATGTCTCCGGCCACGATGAGGAAGAGCACGTCGTCGCCGGGTTTCATGCGGCCGCCCAGCGCGTGGGCCACCACGCGGAAGATGCCCGGGCGCGCCTCGATCTCCTTGGCGATGGCCGCGATCTTCTCGTGGTCGGGGGTGATTTCGATGGAGGTGACGGTTTCGCGGTTTTGCCTGGACCAACCGCGAACCACTCCGTTATGAATGAGAATCATGCCGACGTTGTCGGCGAAGCCGGGTTCCTTTTTGAGCGCTTCGAGCGCCTCGGTGATGAACATGGGACCTCCCTAGGTCTCAAGGAGTGTGGATGAGCAGTATTGCCTCGTTGCTGAAAACCCTTCCAGCCATCTCGCAATCCCGGATGATCGGTTCGGGGTACGGCTTGTGGATGACATGGAACGGCCAACTGCACAACTCCCTGGTCGTCACCCTCAAGGACTACGGGGTCTTCCCCATGGCCCAGGAGAACAACCAGGCGCTGTGGTTCTCTCCCACTACCGAGATTTTCCGTGCCTTGGCAAGGCTGCAGATCTATGCGCGCCTGAACCCCATCCCGGTTTTCTGCCAGGTCATGCCCGCCACGCTCCAGGTGGGCTACGACCTGAAGACCTCCATGTCCATCGCTGCGGACTTCGGCAAGCAGGCCGTGGAGCCGCCGGGCGAGTTCGAGGTCTGGGCCCACCCCAAGCTCAAGGAG
Source organism: Desulfovibrionaceae bacterium (assembly GCA_050253205.1). GTDB lineage: Bacteria > Desulfobacterota > Desulfovibrionia > Desulfovibrionales > Desulfovibrionaceae > JAHJKV01. The sequence continues at coordinate 790 of JBFWJM010000133.1, read as the reverse complement.
GACATCCGGCGCATCGCGGGCCTGGAGTTGCGCGACCGCTCGCCCGTCTCCGGCATCTCCAACTCCGGCTGGATGATGTTCGTGGCCGACGAGGGGCTGAACTACGAAACCACCTTCTCCTGGTACTGCGCGGTGCGGCCCGTGGGCCGCATGAGCGAGAAGGAGGCGGTCATGGGCTGGCGGGCCTACCTGGAGCGCATCAAGGAGATATTTTCCCGCCTGGGCGTGCAGTATCTCATCGGTACGCGCAATGAAATGGCGCTGTGCCGCCTGCGCAACCTGCGCGAGCTGCGCCTTTTCTGCTCCGATCTGCTGACCTTGAGCCAGCAGGCCAAGGAGGACGGCTCCGGCTACTGGCCCAGCGTGGTGGCCGCCGTGCCGCAGAAGGACCTCCAGTTCGCCGAGGAGGTGGTGGGCAAGTTCAACGTGGACTGGTCCAAGCTCTCCCCGGACGCCCCGCACCTCCATTTTCGCGATGCGTTCATGATCCGCGAATGGTTCACCATCCACGAGGCGCGCTACGGAGGCGAGGAATCGCTCAACTCCTGGTGCAACATCGGCCTGGACAGCGAGAACGACCTCTCCACCAAGGCCCCTGCGGAGATCGTGCTGCCCAGGGCGCTGATGATCGGCGACAGGGATATTGAGTGCTTCTACTGCGGGCTGCACAACCATGCCCCCGCAGACTGCCCCACCAAGCGGCTGGACACCCTGGACCCCGGCCTCTGGAAAATGATGGCCAGGCTCGACGTGAAGGAATTGAGCGACGGGCTCGCCAAGCTCGACAAGC
>JBFWJM010000132.1:0-8574 GCA_050253205.1 Desulfovibrionaceae bacterium | reverse complement strand
GGGTTCCTCCTTGAGTTCCGCTTTGCCCGCCTCGATGCGCGAAAGGTCGAGAATGTCTCCCAGGATGCTGGTGAGCCCCTTGCAGGATGCAATGGCGTGGCGGGTGTATTCCTCCTGCTCGCTTGTCTGCCCGCTCATCTCCAGGAGTTGGAGCATGCCCATGATGCCGTTGATGGGCGTGCGCAGCTCGTGGCTCATGTTGGCCAGAAACTGTGACTTGGCCGCGTTGGCCGTTTCGGCCTGCTGGCGGGCCTGCACCAGCTCCTCCTCGTGGCGCTTTCGCTCGGCCACGTCTTCCAGGGTGGCGATGACCTCGGTCTTGCCTCGTTCGTGGAGCACGGGGTTGAACACGGCCCGAAGCTGGATGGTCTTGCCGCCGGTGACGGAGGTGTATTCGTCGTCGTACACGGCCATGCGCCCGCCAAGGGCCCGGGAAAGGGCCGCGCGCATGGGGGGGGTCGAGCGGTGCCGGGCGTCGAAGCCCATGAGTTCCTCGTAGGAGGAGCCGAACATGTGGATGCATCTGGTGTTGCAGTCGGAGATGACGCCGTTCTCGTCGAAACGTATCAGGCCCATGGGCGAGTTTTCGTAGATGGTCCGCAGCCGTCGCTCGCTGTCCTGGAGATTCTCCAGAGCGGACTTGCGCTCGGAGATGTCGTCGATGAACACGAGCATCTCCTGGTTTCGCTCCACGTGGGCTACGTTGATCTCCACGGGGTAGAGCGAGCCGTCCCGCCTTCTGTGCTTGCTCTCGAAGCGGTCGCCCCCCGAACGGACGACGTCCTTCACGTGGTCCATGACGCTTCCGGGTTTTTCCAGCGCGTCCAGGTCCCAGACGGGCCTGCCAAGAAGCTCCTCCCGGCTGTAGCCGGACATGGCGCAATAGGCGTCGTTCACGTCCGTGATGTGGCCGCGCAGGTCCAGGGCCCAGAAGCCGCTGCTGGACGTCTGGACCAGCGCGCGGAAGCGCTCCTGCGAGCGGTCCAGCTCGGCCCGGCCCATGCGGAAATACAGCAGCAGGATGGCTATGGCCGCCAGGAAGCAGAGTGTGGCCGAGAGCAGGTAGCCCCACGGGGCGAACCACTCCAGGGGCCGCAGGAAGGGGTAGTCGAGTTTATGCAGCCCCCAGAGCAGGAGCACCCAGCCCGTGAGGTTGCGCTCGAAGCTCGCTGGCTGGATGTGCCGGATGAAGGTGAGCCCCGCCCAGATGTACGACACGCCGAGAAAGGTGAACCCCGGCAGGCTCATGGTCAGGAAGGGCATCTTCATGAAGACCGCCCAGGCCGTCCAGGCCGTGATGGCCAGACAGCTGCCCAGGAGGATGCGCGGATGGCCCGCCCGCCGGGCGAAGTCGTACGCGCCGAGCACCAGCAGCGCCCCGCTCCAGAGCGAGGCTATCTGGTTCACGGCGAGAAACCCGGGCACCTCCGGGAATTGCAGGTACAGCAGCATGAAGAGCAGCCGCAGGGAATAGAGCAGCCAGGAGCCGCTCCAATACAGCAGATAGCGTTCCCGTTGCCGCGTATGGAGATACAGGTAGACGGCGGCGAGCAACAGCGTGCCCGTGAACGTGGTGATGACGGAGGGGGCGAGCCAGTTCATGCGCTGCTCTCGGCGCCCGCAAGGCGCTGTTGTTTCCGGCGGGACGGAACCGCCGTTGACGCAACGCGACATCCCCGCCGTCGTGGTTCGGTGCGCATGGAAGCGTTCCGGGTGCGTTTCGTAGCCATGCCATGAAGCGCCACAGCCGAATCAGGGGAGCTCCGCAGTATATCGAGAGTTAACAGTAGGCAAGAAGCCGGTCATGGTCAACACATCAAGTCGTGATTAATATTCCGCACGGGGCGGCCTCGCCGGGCGCCCCTCCGGCCGGGTGCGTTCTTGTGCATGCCCGCGCAGGTGTGCTAGGCTGGTATCATTGCGTCAGAAACGGATTTCGCCGCGTGCGCGGCCAGATGGAGAACGACGACATGCCCAACTTCCGACTCTGGAGCGAGAACGAACTCTCGCGCCTCAAGGACGACATGGAGCGGCTGTTCGACGGCCTGTGCCTCGACTTCGGCCTGCCGGGAACCTGCGTTCCCGGGGAGGAGCTGCGGGTTTCCCAGCAGGAGGACAGGATCGTGGTCCGGCTGTGCGCGGCCGGGCTGGAGCCCGGCGACCTCAAGGTGGACGCAACCGCCACGGAGCTGGAAATCCATGGCCGCGTGGTGCGCTCCGTGCCGGGCGGCACGGCCAGCAGCGCCTTTGCCCGCCGGATTTCCCTGCCCTGCCGCGTCCGGCCCGCCGAGGTCCTCGCCAAGCTCAAGGACGGCGTCCTGACCATCGAAATGCCCCGCTGCGCAGACGACGTGTGCAGATCCATCGACATCATCAAGGAATGAACGGAGGCGACCATGGCCACCTCGAAGCTCGCTGTTCCCGTTGACCAGCTCCGCTGGAAGCTCAATCCCGAGAAGCTCAAGTTCAAGACCACGGACGACCTGCGGCCCCAGGACGAGATCGTCGGCCAGAAGCGCGGCGTGGAGGCCTTCCGCTTCGGCATGGGCATAGAGAAGCAGGGCTACAACATCTTCGTCACCGGCCAGCCCGGCACGGGCCGCCTGGCCACGGTGAAGAAGCTCCTGGGCGACCTCACCAGCAAGGACGGCACCCCCGACGACCTCTGCTACGTCAACGACTTCAAGCGCTCCGAATCGCCCATCCTGCTGCGCTTCCCGGCCGGGGGCGGCAGCGGGTTCAAGAAGGGCATGCAGGAGTTTCTCGACAACGTGAAGCGCGAGGTGCCCCAGCTCTTCGAGAGCGAGGAGTACGTCTCGCGCAAGAACGAGATAATGGAGGCGCATGAGCGCCGCGTGCGCGAGTTCTACAAGTCCGTGGAAGACAAGGTGAAGGACACGGACCTCGTGGTGGTCAACATGCAGATGGGGCCCATCCAGCGGCCCGACGTGGTCCCTCTGGTGGACGGCGAGCCCAAGCGCATGGTCGAGGTGGAGGAGATGGTGGCCAACGGCCGCTTTCCCAAGGAGGAGTACGAGCGCCTGGCCGAGCGCCGCAAGACCCTCAAAGAGGAGCTCGACCACATCGTCCAGGAGGTCAAGCGGCTGAGCAAGGAGGTCAAGAAGAAGAGCGAGGACGTGGACAAGATGATGTTCACCTCCCTGGCCGGGGAGTACCTCCAGCCCCTGCGCGATGCCTTCCCGGACGGGAAGGTCGGGGACTACCTCGACTCCGTGCTGGAGCATATGCTCGACAACCTCGACACCATCAAGATGCTCGGCGCGCGCCCGCAGCAGGCCGGGCCCATGATGATGATGGGCCCGCCCCCGCCCGAGGTCATCTTCCACCCCTATCAGGTGAACCTGCTCGTGGACAACGCCGAGCAGGACGGCCCGCCCGTGATCATCGAATCCTGGCCCACCTACCGCAACCTCTTCGGCTCCATCGAGCGCGTCATGGACCGCAGCGGCGGTTGGCGCACGGACTTCACCAAGATCAAGGCCGGGAGCTTCGTCAAGGCCAACGGCGGCTACCTCGTCTTCAACCTGCTGGACGCCATCATGGAGCCCGGGGTCTGGCCCACGCTCAAGCGTTCGCTCAAGACCGCCAAGATCGAGATCCAGACCTTCGACCCGTACTACTTCATGACCGCCACGGGGCTCACGCCCGAACCCATCGACATGGACGTGAAGGTCGTGGTCCTGGGCGACCCCAGGCTCTACTCCATGCTCCGCAACTACGACCCCGACGCGGCCCAGATATTCAAGATCCGTGCGGACTATGAGTCCGTCATGGACAACTCCGACGAGAACGTGGAGCAGGTCTCCCGGCTCATCAAGAACGTGGTGGACAAGGAAAAGCTCCTGCCCTTCACGGCCTCGGGCGTGGCCCGGGTCATCGAGCGCAGCGTGCGCATGGCCGGGCGGCAGGAGAAGCTCTCCACCGCCTTCCCCGTGGTGGCCGACCTGCTCACCGAGGCGGACTGGTTTGCCCGGCAGGCCGGGGCCGAGGCCGTGGACGACGCCCACGTGGAGGCCGCGCTGGAGGCCAAGGTCTACCGCGCCAACCAGATCGAGGAGCGCATCCAGGAGATGATCGACCGGGGGTCCATCTTCGTGGACACCGACGGCGCGGTGGTGGGCCAGGTCAACGGCCTGGCCGTCTACTCCATGGGCGACCACATGTTCGGCAAGCCCTCGCGCATCACGGCCGTCACCTCCGTGGGCAAGGAGGGCGTCATCAACATCGAGCGCGAGGCCAAGCTCTCCGGCCCCACGCACAACAAGGGCATGCTCATCCTCCAGGGATTTTTGCGCGAGCGCTTCGCCCAGAAGATGCCCATCGCCCTGGCCGCGTCCATCGCCTTCGAGCAAAGCTACGGCGGCGTGGACGGCGACTCCGCCTCCTCCACCGAGCTCTACGCGCTGCTCTCCAGCCTCTCGGAGATTCCGCTCCGGCAGGACGTGGCCGTCACCGGCTCCGTGAACCAGAAGGGCGAGGTCCAGCCCATCGGCGGGGTCAACGAGAAGATCGAGGGCTTCTACCACGTGTGCAAGGCCAAGGGGCTCACGGGCAAGCAAGGGGTGATGATCCCCCGGCCCAACGTCAAGGACCTGATGCTCGGCAAGGAGGTGGTGGAGGCCGTCAAGGCCGGGACGTTCCACGTCTGGGCCGTGTCCACCATCGAGGAGGGCATCGAGATCCTCACCGGGACCAAGGCCGGGACCAGGAACGCGTCCGGCACCTTGCCCAAGGCGTCGGTCTTCGGCAAGGCCGAGGCCAAGCTCAAGGACCTGGCCGAGAGCCTCAAGGCGTTCGGCGGCGATAACGACAAGGACAAGAAGAAGTCCGGCGCCAAGAAGGCTTCGGGCAAGAAGACGCCCGCCAAGAAGTAGGCCGCCGCACGAGTCAACCAGTCAGCGACCAGTCCCTGTCCAGCCCCTGCCCAGCCCCTGCCCAACAAAGACCCCGCTCCGGCGGGGTCTTGTTCTTGTGGGCAGGGCGAGCGCCCCGCCCCCCCTGTCAATAGGGCAATCCCGTCCTTTTGCTTTCCATTCGCCTTCCATTCTCGTCCAGGGCCGAAAACCGGGGCTATGCTCCCGGCAAACGCCGGAACGCTGGCCCTGGAACGCGAGCCCCCGAAACAGGGGTTCGGGCCCGGCAAAGCGGCGGGACCTCCCCGCCCCCGGCCAAGCACAAGGAAAGAAACATGAGCATCGAAATGCAGACCCCACCCTTCCGCATGGACATGGAACGGGACAGCAGGGGCAGGATCGCCCGCAAGACCGAGCAGGTGCGCGGAAAAGAACCTCGCACCCTCGCCTACACCTACGACGAAGGCGGCAGGCTCACGGGGGTGGACACGGCCCTGGGCCAGATCGAAACCTACCTCTACGAGAACGGCCTGCGGGTGGAAGCGCAGTCCGTGGAGCCGCAGTTCGAGTACGTACGCTTCGCCTACACCACGGACCACAAGGACGACGTTCGCCTGGCCAACTTATGGGTTTCAATACGGGCGGTTCGAAGGGGAGAGCCATGGTCGAGCACGACGACGCGGGGCACCGCATCCTCGTGGAGCATGGGGACGCAAGCGAGCATTATCGCTACGCGGACGGCAGGCTGCTGGCTATGCGCCGGGAAGAGCGCGGCGAGCCGCCCCTGGTGGTTGAATACGCCCATGACGGCCAGGGCCGCCGGGCGGCCAAATACGTGAACGGCCAACTGGCGGAGATGTACAAGTGGGCGGATGCGCTGCGGCTGGCCCGGGTGCGGGCGGGCCGGGCGGACATGGAGTTCGGGTATCGGGAAAACGCGCGCATCCCCTTTGCCATGACCCTGAACGGCCGGACGTTGTATCTGTTTTACGACCAGGTGGGCTGCCCGCGCGTGGTTGCCGACGAGCGGGGAAACGTTGTACAGGAAATCCGGTACGACAGCGCCTATTGCACCATGTGGGCGGGTGGTGGAATCGGTCGGCGCGCAGCCCATTCTGATGAATGATGCGGGCATCACCTTGCTTATCGGGTTCGCGGGCGGGTTCTCTCATGACAGCCAGGGCCCGACCTGGGCCAATGCGGGTACGTCCGTTTCGGCCTCAGGGACTACGACCCCTTCACGGGCCGCTTTACCGCAAAGGACCCGCTCGGCTATGCGGCGGGCGACCCGGATTTGTATGGTTACTGCCTGGACGACCCGGTGAATGCGGTGGACCCTTGGGGGCTTGATGCGGACTGCATCTCGGGTGAATTGAATGCTGCTGGTTTTGGAATGAAGGGCGAACTTGGCGGCGGGGTTTGTTGGGATGACGATGGTGCTCTTCGTTTGATGGGACACGCGGATGCCGGGGCCAGTACGGGTTGGGGCGCAGGGGGCACTGGTACGTGGCAAACGACAAATGCGGACAAAGTCGATGATGTGGGGGGGTGGTCCTTCATAAACGGCATCAGCCAAGCGGTCGCCCCCGGGCCGTGGAAAAGCAAGGTCACCTTCGGTGCGGATAAGATCCATGCCGACAAGTATGATGGTGAAGCATATTCTGTAGGTCTAGGTTGGGGTAACCCCACAACCACAGACGTGCACACCCAGGTGCAGCGAACCTGGCTCTTGGGTAACAAAGAGAAGTAATGAGGAGGCCGGAGTGGACTCGCTGGAATTTTCGGTTTCCAAAGCTGAAAAGATATTCGCAGGGATTATCTCTGCCGCGATAACCCTGTTTGTCATGCTGGCAGTTCTCACCGGCCTCTATATTTCTGTGTATGATAGTAATGCATTATTGTTGATAGTTCCCGTCGTGGCCCTGTCTTCCTGGTGCTTTTTAAGTCGATTCTTGTATTTACCTCAAAAGATTACCGGCAAGCATATTGTCGCATTATTTATTTTTTGGAAAGTGCTCCTTCCAATTGAGTCCACAACAAGATTAAGAATTACATCATACTATGACAAGGTCACCCCTTGGGCAAAAATTCAAGAGTACGAATCTATTTTGCTGAAATCAAACGCAGTGTTACTACGATACGTATATTTTTCACGTCGTCCGAAAGCGGAAGGGATGGGGGATTTTCTGGTGAAACGTGTTCGGGCAGTTGCCCCAAAGGCAGTTGTTTCCATCTTCTGATTTGGCGTTGCATGATATTGCGAAATTGCGGCATTCGGTATTGGCAAATAAATTAAACCAGTTCGGATGCCCGTGAGATGTTCGGAACGACAGCACCTTTGGTGTGCAGGGGGCGGGGGGCGAGTCGGTCGGCGCGCTGTCCATGACGATGAACGGCGCGGGCATCACCCTGCCCATCGGGTTTGCGGGCGGGCTCTCTCATGACAGCCAGGGCCCGACCTGGGCCAGTGCGGGTACGTCCGTTTCGGCCTGCGGGACGCCATGCGTAGCCACGGCCCTTCACGGGCCGCTTCACCGCCAAGGATCCGCTGGGCCCCGTCGCCCAAAAGGGGCGGGCGACCCGGATTTGTATGGGTACTGCCCCGATTCTCTGGTGAAGATGACCCGGTGAACGGGGTTGATCCGACGGGTATGTTCTTTTTCCTGCCGTTTCTAGCTGGGTTGGGAGGAGCAACGGCCCTGGCGGGAGTCGGGGCCATCGGGGCGGGGCTGGCTGCCGACGGGCTGAACTACTTTTTTGGCGACAAGGAAAAGGAAGCGGGCAAGGACGGACTGCGTTCCACCAAAGGCGCGGCCAAGGGGGTGGGCATGGCGACCGCAGTGAACGCCGGAATAGCCGCTACTGCGGCCGTGCCGGAAGCTACCGCATCGCGACCACCGCAGCAAGGAGCGTCGGCGCGGCCGGAGGCGCACTGCTCGACAAGGCCAAGAAGGGCTATGACGTGGCAAAAACCATGGTGATCAACCAGTCGGATAAATTGGGACTGGCGGGAGAATTTGTGTCTGGAGCGATAGCTCCGGGGCCGCCCGAAAGCACTCCCGCAGGGAGTGCAGGTGGAATTGCCCGGTATGCATATGACACCACCCGGAAAAAGCTGGGAAGATAATCAATGGGAACGGCACTGTTCAATATACTGCTCGGGCTAGGGAGCATTGTCGCCGGATATTCCTTCTTGGAAAGTGGTTGGGACAGCAAGCATGACATGCCCGTTTACAACTGGGTTGGCTTCCTCTTCATGGGAGCAGGCGCGATCTTCCTGCTCTACGGCCTGTTCCTGCTATCCAAAAAGCGCACCGCGAAGTCGCTGCATGTGAATCACATCTGCCCTGTGTGCGAGTCCGTGCTCCTGCTGGGATCGCATGAAGAACACACCTGCCCGCACGACGGCTCGCCCCTGGAGCCGCTTAAGGGCTACTACGACCGCCACCCCGAGCGGCGGGACCAGGAGGTGACCCCCAACGGGCGGCCTCGGGGCTGAGCCAGGCAAGCGGCGGTGGGGCGCGGGTCGTTTTCCCGGCCCGAAAAAGGGGAACGGCCCCGCATGATGGGCCGTTCCCTGGGAGCGGGAAGGCAAGGGGAGCCTACCCGGGGATCTCGATGTGCGTGAAGGCTACTTGTCCTTCTTGAAGATGATCAGCGGACAGTTCTTGCACACGTCCGCGCCGGGGAAGCCGTCGCC
>JBFWJM010000131.1:0-8590 GCA_050253205.1 Desulfovibrionaceae bacterium | reverse complement strand
AGGGATTTCCAGCTCTGGGAGGTCTACACCCGCCGCTGTATGGAAGGATTGCGACGGTGCGGGTCGGCCGGGCTCGTCATGCGCTACGAGGGCCTGCTGGAGACACCAGGAGAGCAGCTGGACCGTATGGCCTCGTTCTGCGGGCTGGACCCGGCCAGGACCCCGGAGGTGCTGGCCGCCGTGGGCATCAACTCCGGCAATGGGGAGCGCTGGAGGCGGGTGCCGTGGATAGCGGACCTCCCCCTCGACACCGCGCTGCTTGGCGAGCTGGGCTATGCGGAGCGCTGAGTCCGGGCCGAGCCGCACGACCCTGCTGGTGACCTGCTACGAGCGACGCTGGACACTGTCGAGAATCCTGAAGTATTATGAGGGGACCGCCGTACGCCCCCTGATCCTCGACCAGTCCCGGGAGCCCTGGGCAGGAAAGGCGGACCACCCCGGACTGCGCTACGTCCACTACCCCGCCCAGGACGTGCTTTTCTACGAGATGTGGCTCGACGCCCTGGCCCGCCACGTGGACACCCCCTACGTTTGCTGGAACAACGACGACGACTTCACCACGGTGCGCGGGCTGGCCCTGGCCGAGCGGGCCCTGGACGAACGCCCGGACGCCTCCACGGCCTGCGGGGAGATGACCCAGATCGGCAACGAACGGTACGGGCAGGCCGCCTTCTTCCGCGAGCGCCCGCGCCTGGAGGATGCATCGCACCGGGTGGCGCACCGCTTCGCGGAGCTCTTCGCCAACCCGCACGTGCTGGCGCGGGGCGAGGTGCTCGCCACGGCCGCGCGGCTGGTCCGGGAGAGCATCGCCAAGGGCCAGGCCCCGCTGGGCTGCATCCGATTCTGGGACAAGATTTTCACCTTCACGGCCGCCGTGTTCGGCAACGACGCCGTGGTGCCGTATCTGTTCGGCATCCGCACCATCCGGAGGGACACCCGGTCCGTGTACGACGAATTTCCCGCCCGGGAGGAGTTGGAGCCCGGGCTGCCGTACCGGGCGATCCTGGAGCGCCTGGCCGTGGACAACCCCCTGGCCCGTCTGCTGCGTTCCCGGGAGGGCATGAGCCCGGAAGAGGCCGAGGCCGCGACCCTCGACGCCTTCTCCAGGCCGGGGCGGCATTCCGTCGCCCTCCCGGAGGAGCTGGAGCAGGCCAGCCCCAGGCGCAGCCCCGAGGGCAAGGGGGAGCTTCGCCTCGTGGCGGAGGTTGTCCGCGCGGTTCCCGGCCCGTCCCAGGTTCGCTCCGAATAGTGCCCGCATTGCCTGAGTTGCCCGGGGTTCTTGCGCAATCTCGCGGTTCGCGGCATGCTCCAGCGCAATCCGCACTCCTCTTTACGCGCGAGGTACGAACATGAATCAGGACATTCCCCTGCTGCACGTGGCCCAGGACCAGGACGTTCCCCTGGGCATCCTGCCAAGAATGGCCAACCGCCACGGGCTCATCGCCGGAGCCACTGGCACGGGCAAGACCGTGAGCCTGCGGGTGCTGGCCGAGCATTTCAGCGACATCGGGGTGCCGGTGTTCCTGGCGGACGTCAAGGGCGACCTGGGCTCCATGGCCGCCCCGGGGGGCGAGAACCCCAAGGTGGCCGAGCGCGTGGCGCTCCTTGGCCTCACGGACTACGCCCCCCAGGCCTACCCCGTGACCTTCTGGGACGTGTTCGGCACCAAGGGCCACCCGGTCCGCTCGACCATCTCGGAGATGGGCCCGCTGCTGCTCTCGCGCCTTCTGGACCTCAACGAGACCCAGGCTGGCATCCTGACCATGGCCTTCCGCATTGCGGACGACGAGGGCCTGCTGCTGCTGGACTTAAGCGACCTGCGCAGCGTCCTCGCGTACCTCGCCGAGAACGCCAAGGCCTTCCGCACGCAGTACGGCAACATCTCCGCGGCCAGCGTCGGGGCCATCCAGCGCGGGCTCCTGGCCCTGGAGGAGCAGGGCGCGGACGAGCTCTTCGGCGAACCCGCCCTGAACCTGGACGACCTGCTCCAGACCAGGGGCGGCAAGGGCGTCATCAACATCCTCGCGGCGGACAAGCTCTACCAGTCCCCCCGGGTCTACTCCACGCTGCTGCTCTGGATGCTCTCCGAGCTCTTCGAGAACCTGCCCGAGGTGGGCGACCCGGAAAAGCCCCGCCTGGTCTTCTTCTTCGACGAGGCGCACCTGCTCTTCGACAACGCGCCAAGAGCCTTCACGGACAAGATCGAGATGGTGGTCCGGCTGATCCGCTCCAAGGGCGTGGGCGTCTATTTCGTGACCCAGCTGCCAACGGACCTGCCCGACGCCGTGCTCGGCCAGCTGGGCAACCGGGTGCAGCATGCCCTGCGGGCCTACACCCCGCGCGACCAGAAGGCCCTGCGCGTGGCGGCGGAGACCTTCCGCGTGAACCCGGAGCTGGACGTGGAGACGGCCATCAAGGAGGTGGGCGTGGGCGAGGCCGTGGTCTCGTTCCTGGAGCGCAAGGGCGCGCCCGGCATGGCCCGGCGGGCGTTCATCCTGCCGCCCCGGAGCAGGCTCGGCGCGCTGGACCCGCGCGACCAGGGCGCCATCGTCCGGGATTCGGTGCTCTACGGCCACTACGAGCAGGAGGTGGACCCCGAGTCGGCCTACGAGATACTGCTGGAGCGCCGCAGGAAGCTGGAGGGCGAACGCGCGGCCGAGCAGACCCGCCTGGAGCGCGAGAAGGAGGAACGCAAGGCGAAGCGGCCCGCGTCCAACCGCCAGGGGCTCGTGGAGAGCTTCGCCAAGTCCGCCATCCGTTCCGTGGGTTCGGCCCTGGGCAGGAAGATCGCCCGGGGCATCCTCGGCTCGCTGCTCAGGTAGCGGGCCCCAGCCCCTTTCCGGTTGTCCGTGTTTTCAGGTGCAGGACGCGCTGGCACCGGGATTCCGCTGGTCCTTGAAGCTGCTTTGCCAATTATGTAATTTCAGTAAAATGGCGCGGTGCGGCCAAATGAAAGGAAAAACGCGCAGCCGTGGACTCGTCTTTCGCTATCAGCGCAAAGCCGGTTCTGTTTTTTCTTTTTTAATCAAGATGCGCTACACAGGGATCGCTTTTTCTGTCTTTTGAGTCCGGTTTCCGCTCGTGGTCCGCGCTTGACGCTGAACCCGGCCCCAAGCTAGATCATGGGGCATTGACCGGGCCCGGCTCCAGAGCGCTGGCTCTTTTGATCCGAATACAATCCTGCCACATTGTGTTGCCAACAAGGAGTTTCGCCATGTCCAAGAAAGAAGTGGAGCGTCTGCTGATCGCGGGCGGGGGGAATAAGACCGTCAAGGCCAAGTACAATGCCATTCCCTCCAAGGAGGCCTTTGTGGCCGCCGCCAACGAGGAGGGCTATGATTTCACGATCGAGGAGCTGGATGCGGTGATCTCGGAGTCGGGAGACGACTTCACCACGTTCGGCAATCCGCCCGCCCGTTCCATCTGGTGGGCGTAGCATCCCGGTCTCCTGGTCGCGGGCTCTCATGCGTGCCGTGAGAGCCCGTGGCGACAGGCCCCTTGCCTTGTGATTCCGTAATCCTTCCTTGATTTCTTCTTCCTTCCCGCAACAACGAACAAAGGCCCCGGACGAAGCGGGGCAGCGGGGTTCCCGCAGCCGAGCCGATCGTCGCTTGGGCGGCGGTCCGCCCATGTCTCGTGCTCTTGCCGCCTGCACATCTGAAGACGGTCGCCGATGGATTTCCCGTCGAACGAACGGATGAGCCGCCGCTGGCCCGCCTGTGATCCGCCAAGGGGGCAATGCGCACCTTCCATCGGTGTTCCAGGTCAGAGGGAAAAGTTGCGGGCAGAGTGGTTCGGGGGGGGGCCGCCTCGACACGGCGTACTAATTCCGCTCGACCAAGAGGTGTAAGTTTGGCATTTTGGTGCATGTTCACTCGGTTGAAGTGTGCTGGTTGTGACTTGGTAATCCCAACCTATGCAAATCTAGGACGAGTGAACAACCTTTTGGAACTTCACATCTAGCGGGCTGCCTGCGGGCGGGGAGTGGCGCAGTGCGGGTGCGTTCCCGCAGGGCGGGCGGGCGGCCGGGCATCCGGCCGGGCATCCGGGCTGACGGCCGGGCTGACGGCCGGGCGGGCGGCGAGGCACGCGGGTTCGATGCGCCCGGCCCGGAGCGCGTTGATGAAATCGGCCCTGGAGGCCACGGGCGCGTGTATCCGGCTGGGTGCGCAGCCCAGCTCCGCCAGGGTGTGGGCATCGCTGCCCGCGCAGGCGGCCAGGCCGTAGCGGCCGAACCAGGAGCGGCTTTGCTCGTTGGCTTCCGGGCTGTTGCGCCCGTTGAAGCGCTCGGCCACCGTGCACAGCCCCTCGCGGACCACGAATTCGCTCACGCCGCGCCCCGGGCGGAAGGGGTGCGCCGCAATGGCCGCGCCGCCCTCGCGCCGGACAATGCCGAGCACCTGCCGGGCGTCCAGGCCGGGTTTGAGCTGCTCGAACGGGCCGAAGATGAGGAAGTCGCCGTCATTGGTGGCGTACTCCATGCCGAAGATCACGCACAGGCCGTTCTCCTGCACGCCTTCCGCCATGCTGCGGCGCACGGCCATGGTGTCGTGGTCGGTGATGCACACGCCGTCCAACCCCCGGGCAGCGGCGTGGGTCAGAATCTCCTCCAGCGGCAGCGAACTGCACGGGGAGATCGTGCTGTGCACGTGGATGTCCATGAGCATTCTATGAACATACCTGATCCGTGTGGCGCTGAACAATCGAAAATATCATGTCTGTTGATAGGCGGCATTGAGAATGTCTATTGGTTTCTTTCCGCCGTGGTCATGTATGGATTGGAATAGCACCGATAGGAGAGAGCGTTGCCCAAGAGATGCGTACTGCTGCTCCTCGACGGCCTGGGAGACCGGGCCCATGAGCGCCTGGGGGGCATGACCCCGCTGCAGGCGGCGCGCACGCCGAACCTCGACGCGCTGGCCGCCCGGGGCGGGCTCGGCCTGTATCATGCCGGGCTGGTGGGCCAGCCCCTGCCGAGCGAGAACGCGCATTTCGCCATGTTCGGCAGGAGCCCGGAGCAGTTTCCGGGCAGGGGCCCGCTGGAGGCGCTCGGCTTCGGGCTCGACCTGTCGCCGGAGGAGGTGGTGGTGCTGGCGCACCTCGCCTGCGTGGAAGAGGACGGCCCCGTGTTCCGGCTCCGGGAGGACGTTCCCAGGGCCGATGCCGAAACCGTGGCGTCCCTGGTCGCGGCGGTGAACGCGGCGGTGAATGCGGCGGAGGAACATTTCGAGGCGGACGGCATCTCCATCCGTTACCATGCCTTCAAGGGCACCTTCGGGGTGCTGGTGCTCTCGGGCGGGGCGACACCCTTCTTCACGGATACGGGGGTGATGCTCGCAGGCGCCGTGATACCGGAGATCGCCCCCCTGGCCTCCCATGCAAATGACGAGAGGACGCGGGCCACCTGCCGGGCGCTGACCAGATACGTCATCCATGCCCGCGACGCCCTGGCGCGGCACCCGGCCAATCTGGCCCGGCGCAAGGCGGGCCTGGCCCCCCTGGACTTTGTCGTCACCCAGCGCCCTGGCCGCGCCCCCGCCGTAGCCTCGCTACGGCAGACACATGGGCTCGACGGCCTGTCCATCTCCTCGGGGGCCATGTATCGCGGCCTGTGCCGCCATCTGGGCATGGCGCACGAAAACGCGCCCGACAGCGGCGACGTGGAGGCCGATTACCGCGCTGCGCTGCGGCTGGCCAGGCGGCGGCTGCAAGGGTTCGACTTCATCCACGTGCACTCCAAGGCCCCGGACGTGGCCGCGCACACCAAGGACCCGCAGGCCAAGCTCCGGGCCATAGAAGCGCTGGACCGGGCCATCGGCGCGGAGGCCATGGACCTCGCCGCCGACCCGGACGTGCTGCTGGTGGTGGCGGCGGATCATTCCACGCCGAGCTCCGGGCCGCTCATCCATTCGGGCGAGCCCGTTCCCGTGCTCTTCCACGGCAGGGGAGTGCGCCGGGACGAGGAGACGCGGTTCGACGAGATTGCCGCCGCGCGCGGGGCGCTCGGCACCCTGCGTGGCGGCGAGCTGATGCTTAGCATCCTCAACGCCCTGGACCGGGCCAAGCTGGCGGGAATCATGGATACGCCCCTGGACCAGCCCTATTTCCCGGGTGATTGCAACCCCTTCCCCGTGTCCGGGAACAAAGACGGAGGCGAGAGAACGTGAGCCGAATGCACGAGACGGGTGTGATCCATGGGCGCTTCCAGGTGCTGCACAACGACCACCTGGTCTACCTCCTGGCCGGGAAGGCCCTGTGCAGCCATCTGGTGGTGGGCATCACCAACCCGAGCCCGGAGCTGACCCGCGCTGAACCCGAGGACGCCACGCGCTCTTCCGCCGCCGCCAACCCGCTCACGTATTACGAGCGCGCCCGCATGGCCGCCGAGGCCCTGGCCGAGGCCGGGGTGGACCGGGCGGACTTCTCCATCGTGCCGCTGCCCATCAACATGCCGGACCAATACCGTCATTTCGTGCCCATGGACGCGGTCTTCTACCTGACGATCTATGACGACTGGGGGCGCAAGAAGCTCGACTGCTTCCGGACCCTGAGGCTGGAAACCCACGTGCTCTGGGAGCGTGCGCTCCAGGACAAGGGCATCAGCGCGACGGACGTGCGCACGCGCATGGCCCGGGGAGAGGAGTGGCGCTCCATGGTTCCCGGGGCCACGGCCCGGCTCATGGACCGCTGGGGCGTGCCCGCGCGGCTCGCGGCCCTGCTGCCCGCTTCCCGATGATCCTGATGGGCGCGATGATCCGCGCCCGAAGGCCGTGCCCCTTGCCTCAGCAAGCTCTGGGCCGCCTCGCTGACGAGGCATTCCCGCTGGCTGGCTGAAAGGTTCCCCCCCATCGAGGCTGGCGCCACCACCGCGCATGGTCCACCTGTTTCAATCCACGTCCCCGTGCGGGAGTGGGCGACGTGCCAGGAGGTTCATAACCAAAGCCGCACATCGATGAAACGGTCCTCAACCTCACCACGAACCAGGAGGGGGGATGCCCTGGCCCTGCGGGAGGACCTCGCGGAGGCACAGGCCGCTTCCCCGGGGCCGTGAGCAAGGTTCAAGGAATGGGAGCGTCGTAACGCAGGCCATGGAATAGCCAGCCTGGAAAGAATGGCACATTGCTGCCGTATCAACCAGAGCTCGTTGCCTGTGTGCTGGCCAAGCATGGAGGGCAGGGCATGCCGCCCTGGCGGGAAAGTGACCAGACTTTCATTCCAGCCGGAAGGGGCGCAGCACACGGTCGAGAACGCCTTGAAGCTTGGAAATGGCCACCCCGTAATTCGTCACGGGCACGCCCCGACGGCGGCACTCCTTGATGCGCCGGAGCATTTCCGTCCTGTTCAGCATGCAGGCACCGCAGTGCAGGGCCACCTTGTAGCGCTCCAGGTCGTCTGGGAAATCATGTCCCGCATAGATCTCGAATTCGAGCTTTCTTCCCGTGTACTGCGACATCCAGCGCGGTATCTTGACCCGGCCGATGTCGTCCGCCACATCGTGGTGGGAACATGCCTCGCAGATGAGCACATTGTCGCCATCCTCCAGCGTGTCGATGGCCCTTGCGCCTTCCACGAGCTGGACGAGGTCGCCCTTGTAGCGGGCGAAGAGGGTGGAGAAGGTGGTCATGGGGATGTCGTCGGGCACGTCCCCGGCCACATTCAGCACGGCCTGCGAATCGGTGATCACCAGTGCGGGCCTCTGCCTCATGCCGTCCAGCGCGGCGGAGAGCTCGCGTTCCTTGACGGTCACGGCCATGACGTCGCAGTCGAGCAGCTCGCGGAGCACCTGTACCTGCGGCAGGATCAGCCTGCCCTTGGGCGCGGCGAGGTCGATGGGGACCACACAGACCACCCAGTCGCCCTCGTTCACGAGATCGCCCGCCAGGACGGGCTCGGCGCGCATCTCCGCAGGGGCGGCATCGATGATGGCCTGCTTGAGGCGGCCCACACCCTCCCCGGTGCGCGAGCAAACGGCCAGGTGCGGCAGCCCGGCCCGGGAGCAGAGGAGGAGGTCCTGCTCGCGGGGCGCGGCGAGGTCGGTCTTGTTGAACACCGCAAGGCAAGGAACCTCCAGCTCGCGCAGTTCTTCCAGCAGCCGCGCCTCGTGCTCGCCGAAGCCCTGCTCCCCTACGACCAGCAGCGCCACGTCCGTGCGCTGGAGCACTTTCCTCGCCGCCTTGACGCGCAGCAGGCCCAGCTCGCCCTCGTCGTCCAGCCCGGCCGTGTCGTAGAACGTCACCGGGCCCAGAGGCAGCAGCTCATAGTGCTTGGCCACAGGGTCGGTGGTGGTTCCGGGCCTGTCCGAGACGATGGCGATGTCTTGTCCGGCGATGGCGTTAATCAGCGACGACTTCCCGGCGTTTCGGCGACCTGCGAGGGTGATGACCAGCCGGACTCCCCTCGGGGCTTTCTGGGACATGCAGGCTCCTGCGGGCATCTCCGCGCGCGAAGGACGGCGCGAGGCCCAGGTTGCTAATGGTTTCCACCGCTTCGGCGAGCGCCTGCCCGCCGTCCATGCCCCGGGCGTTCTTGCCGGGGTAGATGGCGTAGTCCCTGCGGTATTCTTCCGGGGTCAGCGAGGGCATCAGCACAT
>JBFWJM010000130.1:0-8607 GCA_050253205.1 Desulfovibrionaceae bacterium | reverse complement strand
GCCGCCGTGCCCGGGAACGCGCATGAGGTCGCCGAAGGTGGCGAGGATCACGCCGTCCTTCGCGGCGAGGTCGATGAAGGCGTTGACCTCGGATTCATGCGTGACGCAGACCGGGCAGCCCGGGCCGGAGAGGTGGACGATGGTCTCGGGCAAAAGCGAGCGCAGGCCGGACTGGAAGATGGCCACGGTGTGCGTGCCGCAGACCTCCATGAACCGATATTCCTCGCTGGCCAGAACCTCAATTTTCTCCAGCAGGCCCCTGCACATGGCGGGATCGCGGAATTTTTGCAGCAGTTCGAAGCTCAAATGCGTGTTCCCCCTGTTCAAGTGTGCCGCCTTTCATACCTCCTGGAAGCCGGGGAGGCAAACGGAAAAAATCCACCGCCTGAAGCTGCGGGCTTTCGTGAAGCGGCACCCTTGCGCGGCGCTGCGGCCCGGCGTGGAACTGCGCCCGAGCCCGCACAGGTACAAAAAAAGACGGGAGCCGAAGCTCCCGTCCAGATATTCCCGAAACGGACTGGTCGGATTAGACGCAGCCGGTGGGCTTGGGCAGGCCGGCCATCTTGCAGGCGCCCTTGCCGGGGCCGGAGGGGAACAGCTCGTAGATCTGCTTCAGCTTGAAGCCGGTGACCTTGGAAAGGATGCGGACCATCGGGGCGATGCCGTTCTTCTTGTAGTAGTCCTGCAGGAATTCGACGACCTTCTGGTGGTCATCGGTGATCTCGGCGATGCCTTCCTGCTCCTTCACGTACTCCTGCCACTCGGGGGTCCAGGTGTCGAAGCTCTGGAGGAAACCGTCCTCGTCAACCTCGAAGCTCTTCCCTTTGAATTCAACAACTGCCATGACTAAACTCCTGTTCCAGTGGGTTTCAGAATAGAGCATGCTCTCATGCTTGTCCGACTCTGATTGGTGCCCTCCCGGTCCAGGCGAGGCCCGGACGCCCAAAGAGCATCAGGAGTCATAATTGGCCCACGCGCAATTGGCAAGTGAAATATTCTCCCCCCACTTTGGAACCGGTGCAAGAACGCGCTGCCGCCAAGCACCCCGACCGCCCTCGCCCGCACCCTTCACTTTGCTTTTTTCCCGGCGTGTTGCTAGGGTCCGCAGAGGCGGATTCCCCACCCAGCGGAGCTTCCCATGGCCAACAAAGCGACCACGACCAGCGACCACGGCGCAAAGCCGTTCCACCTTCCGGCGCAGTTCCTGCCTCCCCTGGCGGCCCCCCCGGGGCCCCTGCGCGCGGCCCAGGGCCCGCCGCCGGACCCGGAGCGCATCCGCTCCTGGTGGAACCTCCACGGAGTCATGGAGCACATCCGCGCGCACTCGGCCCAGGTGGCCCGCGTGGCGCACCACATGGCCATAGTGGGTGCGGAGCGCGGCATCGCCGTGGAGCCGGAGCGCGTGCTCGCCGCCGGGCTCCTGCACGACATCGCCAAGACCTACAGCGTGCGCTTCGGCGGCAACCACTGCCAGATCGGCGCGGCCTGGACCCTGGAACTCACGGGCGACCTGCTCCTGGCCCACTGCGTGTACCACCACGTGTACTGGCCCTTCGAGCTGGACCTGGAGCGCTATTTCGCCCCGCTGGCCGTGCTCTACGCGGACAAGCGCGTGGCCCACACCACGGTGGTCTCCCTCGCGGCGCGCTACGACGACCTCATCGAACGCTACGGCACCTCGGAGGTGGCCAGGAGGCGCATCCGCGAAACCGAACGCCAGGCCATGGACATCGAACAACGTTTTTCCGAACTCCTCGGAGAGGATATCAATGCGTGTGCTTTTGATCGCGGGCGGCTGGTCGTCTGAGCGCGAGGTCTCCCTGGCGGGGGCCCGGAACATCGAGGCCGCCCTGGCCGAGCTCGGCCACGAGGTGGAGTGCCTGGACCTGCATCCGGACATGAACCGGCTGCTGGAGCGGGCAAAGGCCTGCGACTTCGCCTTCATCAACCTCCACGGCTCCCCCGGGGAGGACGGCCTGGTGCAGGCCGTGCTGGAGACGGCGGGCTGCCCCTACCAGGGCAGCGGCCCGGCGGGCTCGTTCCTGGCGCTGAACAAGAACGCGGCCAAGGCCGTGTTCGCGGCGGCGGGCATCCCCACCCCGCGCTGGCAGCTCGTCACCGAGCCGGGGCAGAAGGTCACCCTGCCCGTGCCCCTGTTCGTGAAGCCCAACACCGGCGGCTCCAGCCTGGGCATGAGCCTGGTGCGCCACGGGGCCGAGCTTCCCGAGGCCCTGGCCAAGGTCTTCGCCATGGGCGCGGAGCCCCTGGTGGAGGAGCTGACCCCCGGCAGGGAGCTGACCTGCGGCATCCTCGGCGAAACCCCCCTGCCCCTGGTGATGATCGTGCCCAAGCCGGGGTCCGCCTTCTTCGACTACGAGAACAAGTACGACGCGGACGGGGCCCAGGAAATCTGCCCCGCGCCCGTGGACGAGGCCCTCACACAGACCATCCAGGAACTGACCCTCAAGGCGCACCGCGCCTTGGGCCTGCGGGGATACTCGCGCGGCGACTTCGTGGTGGGCGAGGACGGCTCCGTCCGCCTGCTGGAGATGAACACCCTGCCCGGCATGACGGCCACGAGCCTGCTCCCGCGCGAGGCCGCAGCCGTGGGCATGACCTTCGCCGATCTCATCGCGGAGCTGATCCGCCTCGGACTGGAGGGCTGATGGCCGCATCCCGGGCGGTGCTGCCCTTCTACGAACTGGCCATGCGCGCGGCGCTCCCCGTGCTCGCCAGGAACCACAGGCTGTGCCACGGCTGGGGCCAGCGCGTCTTCCGCGAGGACATGCCCGCCCCGGCGGACCTCTGGATACAGGCCGCCAGCGTGGGCGAGGCGTTCCTCGCCTGGGAGCTGGTCAAGGCGCTGGAAAACCCGCTCCCGGGCAGGCCCCTCTCCGTGCTGCTGACCACCAACACCCGCGAGGGGTTGTCCATCCTCTCCCGCGTGCAGGAGCACTTCGCCCAGCGGGCGGACCTCCGCCTCCAGGCCGCGTATTTCCCCATGGACGCCCCGTCCATCATGCGCCGGGCGCTGGCGCGCATCCAGCCGCGCACGGCCGTGCTGCTGGAATCCGAAATCTGGCCTGGATTCCTGGCCGCCTGCAAGGACGCATCCTGCGAGGTGCTGCTGGTGAACGGGCGCATGTCCACCAAGAGCCTGGCGGGATACCTCTCCTGGCCGCGCTTCTTCAAGGACCTGGGCCCGGACCGCATCCTGGCCATGAGCGAGGCGGACGCTATGCGCTTTGCCGCCATCCACGGGCCCGAGCGCGTGGAGACCATGCGCAACATCAAGTTCGACCGCCTGGAGATAGGCACGGAGGCAGGCCCGGAAGACGCCGCCCCCGGCCCCCTGGATGCCCTGCTGGCCGATGCGCGGGAATTCGTCATCTTCGGCTCCATACGCAAACAGGAGGAGCCCCAGGCGGCAGACATGGTGGAGGGCTACCTGGCCGCCCGGCCCGGGGCGGTGGTCGGCCTGTTCCCGCGGCACTTGCAGCGCGTGGACGCCTGGGCCGGGCTACTTCGAAGCCGGGGCATACCCTTCCGGCTTCGCGGCGATGCCGGGGAGCACGGCAAGGACGGGGCCCGGCCCGGCGAGGTCATCCTCTGGGACCGCGTGGGCGAGCTGGGCGCGGCGTACCGCCGTGCGCGCTGCGCCTTCGTGGGCGGCTCCCTGCTGCCGCTGGGCGGGCAGAACTTCCTGGAACCCCTGGCCGAGGGCGTGCCCGTGGTCATCGGCCCGCACTGGGCGAACTTCGCCTGGGTCGGCCGGGAGGTCGTGGAGCTGGGGCTCGTGCGCGAGCGGCCGGACGCCGATGCCGCCCTGCGGGAGCTGCTGGCCCTGGCCGGAAACCCGCCCGGGCGCGCCGGGCTGCGCGCGGCCTTCGCGGCGTACGTGGCCGAGCGCAGGGGCGGCGCAGGGGCCGCGTGCGCCCGTATTGCGGAGTCGTTGACAAGAGTGTAAAGAGCGCTGATCGAAGATGAAGAAGACCCCGACCTGCTACGGCGTCATCCCCGCGCGGTACGCGTCCTCGCGCTTCCCGGGCAAGCCCCTGGCCCTGCTGCACGGCAGGCCCATGTTCCGGCATGTCCATGAACGCGCCTCCCGCTGCCCGGAGCTTTCGCGCGTGGTGCTGGCCACGGACGACGAGCGCATCCGCTCGGCGGCCGAGGAAGCCGGGGTCCCGGTGCTCATGACCCGCCCGGACCACGCCAGCGGCACGGACCGCGTGCTGGAGGCGGCCAGGGCCCTGGGCGCGGAGCCGGACGCCGTGGTGGTGAACATCCAGGGCGACGAGCCCTGCCTGGAACCCGCCATGCTCTCGGAGCTGGTGGCCCCCTTCGCGGACCCGGCCGTGCGCGTGTGCACCCTGGCCGCGCCCCTGGGCGGGGAGGAGGCCCAAAGCCCCGACCGCGTCAAGGTGGTGCTTGCCAACAACGGCGACGCGCTTTATTTCTCCCGTGCGCCCATCCCCCACCGACGAGGGGACGGCGAGGCGGGCGGCCCCGGCGAGGCGGCGCACCTGCTGCACATCGGCCTCTACGCCTTTCGCATGGAGGCCCTGGAGGCCTTCGCCGCCCTGCCCCAGGGGCGGCTGGAACGACTGGAACAACTGGAGCAGCTCCGGCTCCTCGAAGCAGGCATCCCCATCCGCGTGGTCCTCACGGGCCACCGCTGCCACGGGGTGGACCGGCCGGAGGACCTGAAAAGCGCGGAACAGATACTTCTGGAGCAAGAACGATGAAAGCGATCCTGGCCCTCGAAGACGGCACCCTCTTCCAGGGCGTGTCCTTCACCGGGCCCATCGACGGCGGCGGCGAGGTCATCTTCAACACGGGCATGACCGGCTATCAGGAAATCCTCACCGATCCCTCCTACTGCGGGCAGATGATCACCATGACCTACCCGCTCATCGGCAACTACGGCGTGAACCCCGAGGACGTGGAGTCATCCAAGGTCCACGTGGCGGCGTTCATCACCAAGGAATGCTGCAAGAAGCCGAGCAACTGGCGCTCCACCATGAGCCTGCCCGACTACCTCACCCAGGCGGGCGTGCCCGGCATCGAGGGCGTGGACACCCGCGCGCTCACACGGCACATCCGCATCCACGGGGCCATGCGCGGGTTCATCTCCACCTCCGTCACGGACCCCGGCGAGCTGCGCGAGCGGGCCCTGGCCATCCCCTCCATGGAGGGACTGAACCTGGTGGAGGGCGTCTGCACCGAGCGCCCCTACCGCTGGACGGACGCCGGGCCCGAATACGTGGACCTCAAGACCTTCTCCTGGAAGGGCGGCAGGCCCAAGCTCGTGGTCTACGACTACGGCATCAAGTGGAACATCCATCGGCTGCTGGAGGCCCAGGGCTTCGAGCAACTGGCCGTGCCCTTCTCGGCCACGGCCGACGAGGTCCGTGCCCTCGGGCCGGACGCCGTGTTCCTCTCCAACGGTCCCGGCGACCCGGCGGTCGTCCCGGGTGCGGCCGAGACCACCCGCTCCCTCTGCGAAGACCACCCCATGGCGGGCATCTGCCTGGGCCACCAGATCCTCGGCCTGGCCCTGGGCGGCACCACCTACAAGCTCGACTTCGGCCACCACGGATGCAACCATCCGGTCATGGACATGACTACGGAAAAGATAGAGATTTCATCGCAGAACCACGGTTTTTGCGTTGACATCACCGGGCTTGATAACCTTACAGTAACCCACAAGAACCTGAACGACGGAACGCTGGAGGGCTTCGCCCACAAGGACAAGCCCATCATCGCCATCCAGTACCACCCCGAGGCCGCTCCAGGCCCCCACGACAGCAGGTACTTCTTCAAGCGTTTCCGTGATATGGTGCGCGAGAGCGCGGGAGTCTAGGCGAGCGGCGAGAGAAACTCCAACCGGGACGGGGAGCATGGCGCAGGAACTGACCAAGGCCCGCAAGCTGCTGGGTGGCGTGGGCACTTCGCTGAAACAGGGCAAATACGTTCCTGCGGCGCAGTCCATCCACGACTCCATCGTGCTCATGTTCAAGACGGGCGTCATGAAGTCCGAGCGCGAGGAGTTCGGCCAGCTCTTCGAGAAGGCCGTGTATGCGCTGAACAACTCCCCGGAATTCCGGCAAATCTACCCGCTGATCATCAACTACTCCCCCGGCGAGGAGAAGGCCCTGCTCGCCACCATGAACGACGTCCTCGCCACCCTCCAGGACCACATCAACGAGGGCGCGCAAAAGGACATGGCCAAGATGGCCGCCGAAAAGGCCGAAGAGACGAGCCGAGGCCAGGCGCTGCTCGACGCCGAGAACTACGATGAAGCGCGGGCCGTGTTCCATGCGCTGCTCAAGCGCTATTCCAACGACACGGACCTCAAGGCCGACATCGCCGA
The DNA here is from genome assembly GCA_050253205.1 of Desulfovibrionaceae bacterium. Lineage (GTDB taxonomy): Bacteria > Desulfobacterota > Desulfovibrionia > Desulfovibrionales > Desulfovibrionaceae > JAHJKV01. The sequence continues at coordinate 2,231 of JBFWJM010000130.1, read as the reverse complement.
CCGCTTCCTGCGGGCCGAGCTCTACGAGGACGCCTTCAATCTGCTGGAAGAGGCCCTCAAGGACGACCCGGAGGCCATTGCCCTGTACAACCGCATCGGCATCGTGCTCCGGCGCATGGGCGAGTTCGAGACGGCGGAACGCTACTACAAAAAGGCCCTCGAAATCAGCAGGACAGACGAGTACCTCTATTTCAACCTGGGCCGTCTGTATTACGACTGGCACAAATGGGACAAGATGCTGGAGGCCGCATCGCACGCGCTGGCCATCAACGCGGGATTCGCGGAAGCCAAGAAAATGGCGCAGTTCGCCCGGAAGAAGCTGGCGTGAGCCCACGAGCGGCCAGCCGCATCGACGATACCTCCGCCCGCGTTCCGGCGCACTCCGGGAAGCCTCCGGCCCCGGCAAGGGAGCAAGCCCTATGATGACCGACATCCTGATCCTGGGTGCGGGCCTGGCAGGCATGCGAGCCGCCCTCGCCGCACTGGAGGAGAACCCCGCCCTCTCCGTGCACGTGGTCTCCCTGGGCCACAAGCCGGGGGGCTCCTCCTTCGCCAACCGCAACAACCGCCTGGGCATGCGCGTTCCGCTCTCGGACAAGGAGCGCGAGCGCACCCTGGCCCGCATCCTCGAAGTGGCCGGGCCGGGCGAGGTGGACGAACGCCTCGCCGCCCTGCTCTGCGAGGAGGCGGAGGCGCGTTTTCGCGAGCTCGTCGAACTCGGCCTGCACTTCGCCTCCGGGGAAGAGAGCCGCGTGCACGGCTGCTTCGGCGGCCCGCAGACTGCCGTGATCTTCGACGATCTGCCCACCGCCTTCACGCGCATGCGCACGCGCGCCGCCGAGCTGGGCGCCAAGTTCGTCACCAGCCACGAGGTCATGGGGCTCGTCACCGAACCGGACCGCCCCGGCGTCACAGGCTGCTGGCTCGCCTCCCTGGAGGACGGCCGCATGCTCTGCGCCCCTGCGCGCGCCGTGGTGGTGGCCCTGGGCGGCCCGGCCCAGCTCATCTCCGGCAACATCGCCGGGCGCGGCGTGCCCGGCAACGCCTACGCCCTGCTGGCCGAGGCCGGAGCCCGCATGGCCAACACCCGCTTTCTCCAGTGCATGTGGACCAGCCGCAAGACCGGGGGCTTCCGCTCCCCGGCGCACCTGCTCCAGCCCGGGGCCACGGTCCGCGCGGCGGACGGCTCCGAGCACGTCCTGAACGACGAGCCCATGCTCGCCCTGGCGCGCGAGCGCGAGACCCACTGCCCCGCCTCCTACGGCCTGGAGGACGCGGCCCTGGACAGCTGGCTCCTGGAGCGGGCGGACGCCGCCTGTGCCGTGGGGGTGAAGCCGCCCATGGGGGCCTGGGACACGGTCTACCTCGCTGCCCATGCGGGCAACGGCGGCGCATTCGTGGACGAGAACGCCTTCACCGGGGTGCCCGGCCTCTACGCCTGCGGCGAGTGCGCCACGGGCATGCACGGGGCCAACCGCCTGGGCGGGGCCATGGTCACGGCCCCGCAGGTCTTCGGCCGCCGGGCGGGCCGGGCAGCGGCAATCAGCTGCTCCGAGCGCAGGGGGGGCGACGAGGCCGAGTTCCACGCGCGCTGCACCCTGCTGCACTCGCAGCTGCCGCCGCAGAGCCAGGATGATTTTGAGCTGCTGGATGAGATCGGGGACGGCCTCCAGGCCCACGTGCTCTACCAGGACCGTGGCGACGCCGAAGGCTTCCGCGCCCGGCTGGACGGGCTCTGCGCCGCCCCGCCCACCCGCCGGGTGGAGCTGGCGGCCAAGGCCGCGCGCATCCTCGCCGGATAACGCTGGCACGACGCACGGCGCTTGCCACTCGGGCTCAGGCCAGAGGGGCGCTTGCTGCCCGGGCTCCCATCAGGGAACGGCCTCCGGGCCACCACGAAGCTGGCCGCCCCAGAGCGGCGCTCCAGCCCCTATTCGCCCACCATGCGACGGACCAGCGCGAAGGCGTTGGAAAAACTGGTCAGGTCCGCCTTGCCGGTGCCCACGATGTCATAGCCAGTGCCGTGGTCCGGCGAGGTACGCGGATACGGCAGGCCGAGGGTCACGTTCACGGCCTCGGAGAAATGCAGCAACTTGAGCGGGGCGAGCCCCTGGTCGTGGTACATGGCCAGCACCGCGCCGTAGTCCCCCCGGGCCGCGAAGTGGAAGAGCGTGTCCGCCGGAATGGGCCCCGCGCAGGGGATGCCCCTCTCGCGGGCCAGCTCCACGGCC
>JBFWJM010000129.1:0-8635 GCA_050253205.1 Desulfovibrionaceae bacterium | reverse complement strand
GCTGCTCGAAATCCTGTTCCTGATGACCATCCTCTCCATGGCCCCGGCCATCGCGCTGACCATGACCTCGTTCACGCGCATCATCATCGTCTTCCACTTCCTGCGCCAGGCCATGGGCACCCAGCAGATGCCCCCGAACCAGGTCCTGGCCAGCCTGGCCATCTTCATGACCTTCGTGATCATGGCCCCGGTGTTCAACGAGATGAACGACCGGGCATTGCAGCCCTACCTCAACGAGGAGATCGGCTTCGACGCGGCCCTCACCGAGGCCCAGGTGCCCATCCGCGAGTTCCTCTTCAAGCACACCCGCGAGAAGGACCTCTCCATCTTCTACTCCATCACCAAGGCGGAGCGGCCCCACAACAAGGACGAGGTCCCCACCATCATGCTGGTGGCGGCGTTCACCATCTCCGAGCTCAAGACGGGCTTCACCATAGGCTTCCTCATCTACATCCCGTTCCTCATCCTCGACATGGTGGTGGCCTCCATCCTGCTCTCCATGGGCATGATGATGCTCCCCCCGGTGATGATCTCCCTGCCGTTCAAGATACTGCTCTTCATCCTCGTGGACGGCTGGAACCTGCTCATCGGCTCCATCGTCAACACCTTTGCCTGACGACCCAGGAGGAGTGCGCCCATGACCCCGGAATTCATCGTCGGCTTCGCCCGGCAGGCCATCGAAATCACCCTGACCATCGCCCTGCCCATGCTCGGCATCGGCATGATCGTGGGCATCACCGTGTCCATCCTCCAGGCCGCCACGCAAATCCAGGAGATGACCCTGACCATGGTGCCCAAGATCGTCTCCATCATGATCGCGCTGATCATCGCCTTCCCCTGGATCATGGACAAGATGACCGCCTACACCCGCGAAATCTTCCTGAACCTGCCCAACTACATCCGCTGACGCGGCGCTCAGCCCCGAAAATGACAAAACCGGCCCTTGGCCGGTTTTCTGCGTTCGCTCCCTGCGGCGGCCGTTATTGCAGGGGCACCTCCACGCCCAGCAGGAGCATGTCGTCCGCCTGTTTGCCCCGGCAGAAGTTCATGACGTAGCTCCAGACGAAATCGAGCTGCCGGGGCAGGTCCATGTGCGCGTAGGTGCCGAGCAGCTCCTCCAGTCCTTCCTGCCCGAGCTGCCGCTTGAGCCCGGTGCGGCCGTCCACGTGCGCCGCTGCGGGCACCCCGTCCGTATGGAGGAAGAAGCGGTCCCCCGGCGAGAAGTAGAACTCCTGCTCCGGCGAGTTAATCCGCTCGTGCAGGCCGAGCACGTCGCCCGGCAGGCCCAGAAGCCGGGCCTCGGCCTCGCCCCGGGGCCAGTGCAGCAGGGGCGGGTGCCCCGCGCGCGCCACCCGCCCGCGCCCTGCGTCCAGGTCGAGCCGCAGGAAGAGCCCTGTGGTCATGCGCTCGTTGCGGCCCTTCTCCCGCAGGGCCGCGCTCAAACGGCCGAAAAACGCGCCCCCTTCGCCCCTGGTGCGGCAATTTTCGTCGAAAAAGGACTTGATGAGCACGGTCTGGTACGAGGCGGACAGGTCGTGCCCGGCCACGTCCGCCACCAGGAAGTCGCACACGCGCCCCCGGCCGCAGCACCCGGCGAAGTCTCCTCCCAGTTCGCGCATGGTCCTGTTGCGCAGCTCCATGCGCACGGGCAGGTGCACGCGGGAGATGTCGAGCAGTTCGCGGTAGGTTTCCGCCGCGCTGTGCACCTCGCGCCGGAGCTGCTCCAGGTCGCGCCTGTAGCTGGCCGTCTCGCGGCCGAGCAGATGGGTGGCGGTGCGCAGGTCCTCCTGCTCCCGGCGGGTGAATTCCCGCTCGTGGGAGACCTTGCGCATGACCTCGGCCACCTTTTCCAGCACCTCGTCGGGCTCGAAGGGCTTGGAGAGAAAATTGTCGCACCCCAGGCGCATGAGGTCGATGAGCAGGTCCCGGTCGCCGTGCCCGCTGACGACCATGGTGGGAAGTCGGGCATCCGTCTCGGCCAGCAGGTGCAGCAGTTCCACCCCGCTCAGGCCGGGCATGCGGATGTCGGTGATCAGCAGGTCGGCGGGGCGGCCCTCGGCCTTTGCCCGGGCGATGCACTCCAGGGCACCGGCTCCGTCCTCGGCCTCCAGGACCTCGTGCCCGCCGCTGCGCAGCACAAAGGCCAGGGAACTCCTCAAGGCCGAGTCATCTTCCGCCAGGCAAATGCGCATGCTCCGTCCCATGTTCCGGTCCACGACAGCGGGGCGGCTCCCCGCCTGGTCAGGATACGTCTCCGGATACGCTCTTGCAACCCGGTTTGCGCCCAGGTTTTTCCGGCCCCGCCGCACCCGCCTCGGCAAGGGGCAGGCGCACGCGGAACACCGAGCCCTCCCCGGGGGCGGACTCGAAGGAAAGCGCCCCCCCGAAGCGGGCGATGATGTCGTGGCAGATGGCCAGCCCCAGGCCCGTGCCGCCGCTGCCGAGCTTGGTGGTGTAGAAGGGGTCGAGCGCGCGGGCCTGCTCCTCGGGGCTCATGCCGCCGCCCTCGTCGCGCACGCTCACCTCTCCGGCTCCGTCCGCCACGGCCACGGCCGCCTCGATGGCCTGGTCCGCACCCGTGAGCGCCTCGCAGGCGTTGATGAGCAGGTTCACGACCACCTGCTCCAGCCGCTGGAAATCGCCCATGACGACCACCGGTCCCTCGGGCTCCAGCAGGGAAAAGCGCTCCGTGCTCTTGCGCAGCTTGCTCTCCACCAGCCGCGCGGCCGCGCGCACCACCTCCACGAGGTCCACAGGGACGAGGGCCGCGTCGCGCTCCTGCCGGGCGAAATCCTTCAACTCGGCCACGATGGAACGAATCCTCCGGGAGGACTCCAGAACCATGGAGAGCAGGGGCTCCACCTGCCCCCGCAGGGCGGCATACGTGGACCCGCCGAGGGGGAAGTCGCCCTCGCGCTCCAGGCGGCGGTCCAGCTCGGCCCGGGCGTCCTTCCAGACCGCCTGGATCATGGGCACGTTGAGGCTGATGACCGTGTTTGGGTTATTGATCTCATGGGCCACTCCGGCCACCAGGGTGCCGAGGGAGGCGAGCTTGTCCGCCTGGAGGAGCTGCTGCTCCCGGGCCTTGGCCGCGCGCTCCGCGCGCACGCGGTCCGTGACCTCGTGCACGGTAACGAGGTGCCCAGCCAACTCCCCGGAGGAGTCGATGAGCGGGCCGAAGGTATTCTCGAAGACGCGCGCGCCTCCATCCTGCGCCGGGAGTTCGCACTCGATGCGCACGGAACGCTCCATGGGCAACGTCTGGTCGCTCGGGCAGGGCAGCAGGGCCACATCCGCCGCCGACGGGGGCAGGTCGTCGCAATAGCGGCCGAGCAGTTCACCCGGGTGCACGGAGAACATCTCGCAAAAGGTCCTGTTCACCCGCACATAGCGGTGCCTGCTGTCCATGAGGTACATGCCGTCGCTGGTGGAGTTGAATATCTGGTCGAGCTCGGCATACGCTTCGCGGAGCCTGCCCTCTGCGCGGCAGCGCTCGGTGATGTCGAGCACGATACCCTCCAGCGCGGTGAACCCGCCCTCCTCCACGCGCAGGGCCACGCCGCGCTCCCAGACCCACCGCTCCAGCCCTTCCCGGGTGTGGATGCGGTAGGTGGCCACAAAAGGCCGCCCGGCCTCCACGGCAGAGGATATCTCCGCCCGCAGCGTTTCGGCGTCGTCCGGGTGCACGAGTTCGGGCCAGGAGATGCGACGGTTGAGCGTCAGGTCCGGCGCGCTCCAGCCCGTCAGCTCCAGGCACCCCTGGCTGACGAACTCCATGGTCCGCTGGGCGTTGTGCACGCAACGGTAGACCATGCCGGGAAAGTTGGCGATGAGCGTGGCGAAACGGCGCTCGTTTTCCGCCAGGGCGGTCTGCGCCATGCGCGATTCGGTCATGTCCCGCACCACCACGATCCCGGCCGCGCTGGACCCGCCGCCGTTCAGGGAGTGCGTCTCCACGGAAACCAGCCGCCCCCAGTAGGCGAGGTCGAACTCCACCACGCGGCCGGAGAGGCATTCCCGCGCGGCCCGGGCGATGCGCCTGCCTATGAGCCCGCCGAAGACCGCCTCCACCTCGCGGCCCTCCACGTTCCCGAAGTCCACCCCGGGCAGCCCTTCGCCGTCCAGGCTCAGGCAGCGCAGATCCTGGTCGTAGAGCACCAGCACCCCCTGCGTGAAGCTCCTGGCCACGGCGGAGTAGCGGGCTTCGCTCTCGCGCAGCTCCCGCTCGGCTGCGGCCCTGGCCTCCACCTCCGCGGCGAGCAGCCGCCTGTCGCGCAGCAGGTGGAGCAGCGCCAGCACCAGCGCAATGAGCCCCAGCACCAGCCCGGCCACCACCACCACGAGCTGCCGGGCGTCCGGCGCGCTCCGGCCCAGGCCGCAGAAGAGCATGGCCGAGAGCAGCCCGAGGCAGTACAGCGCCGCCCCCCGGACCATGCCCGGGCCGCAGAGCCGCTGGAATATCGGAGGTCGGTTTTCGCGCGCCATGGGCTTCTCGCCGTGCCGCTGTCGGGCTCAGGCCCCGTGGTCCACGTAATAGGTGATGCGGGTGCGGGGGTTGAGGTAGCCGAGCACTTCCTCTGCCAGCTCCGCAGGGCGCACGGAGCGCTCGATGGCGAGCTCGGGCTCCTCGGCCAGGTCCACGATGAGCGCCTCCCTCTTGGGCACCAGCGGGTCGTGCAGCAGCAGCCGGGGGCGGAGCTGGCGGCCCTGGTTCACGGACATGACCACGCCCACGGAGCCGTTGTCGAGCCGCACCACGGTTCCGGGGGGGTACACGCCCATGCAGCGGATGAACTGCGAGAGCAGCTCCACGTCGAATCGCTCCTTGAGCTGGGAAAACATGTACGAAAGCGCCTCGTAGGGCGTGTGGGTCTGCTCCGGTTCCGCCGGGTTGCAGAGGTTGTCGTAGACGTTGGCGATGGAGGTCATGCGCGCCAGGCGGTCGATGTCTTCCCCGCCCACGCCCACGGGATAGCCCGAGCCGTCCTGGTGCTCGTGGTGCTGGCCGATGACGGGCAGCGCCGCCCTGGGAAAACCGGGCCGGGACGAGGCCAGCTCCAGCCCCAGGCCGGGGTGGCGCATGAGCTCGCGCGTTTCCGCGCGCGTCAGCCTGCCGCGCTTCTTCACGAGTTTCTTTTCCAGCAGTTCCTTGCCCAGGTCGTGGAACAGCGCCCCCATGCCCAGGGCCTCCATCTGCCGCTCGCCCAGGCCCACATAGCGCCCCAGGAGCATGGCGAGGATGGCCACGTTGAGCGGGTGGCTGTAGACGTGCTCCGTGGGCTCCATCACGTTCATCAGGTGGACCACGGACTCGGCGTCGGAGAGGAAGTGCCGGGTGATGCGGCGCACCAGGGCCAGGGCGCCGTCCACGGCTGCGGCCCCCCCGGCCACCAGTTCCGCCGTCACCGAGCCCAGCCCGCGCACGGCCTCGGTGTAGTGCTCCTCGCAGCGGGCGATGCGCCGACGCTTCTCGGAATACTGGGCGATGCGCTCCTTCTTCAGGGTCCAGAGCCGCTCCACCACGGAGGCGTCCGCCGCCGTTTGTCCTCCGTCGCATCCATCGCCCGGGCCGCACGCGCCCCGTTCCAGCGGCACCACGTCGCTCTTCTCGGGCACGCAGACCACCTCGCGCACACCCAGCAGCCGCAGCGCCTGAATCTGGGATTCGTCCGTGATCTTGAAGCTGGAGAAGAGGAAGGGATGGCTGAACCAGTCCGTCCGCTCCAGGCGCACGAAGACCCCCGGGCGCAGCTGGGATATGGAGATACGGTACTCGGACGCGGGCGTGTCTTTCATGCCTCTCCCTGACGGCAACATTTCCTCACCTTTCCGAACATGCCGGGAACGGCGACAAAAATCAATGCCGCACGCGGGCCAGCCACTCCCCGGAGAGCGGCAGCCGCCGACCCAGGCCGATGCCCAGGGGCGAAACATCCGCCTCGAAGGACCAGACCTCCACCCCCGCGCCCAGGGCTTCGGCCAGGAGGGTGGCGTAGGCCGGGTCCACCACCTCCGCCGGGGCGAAGCAGCGCGCGTCCGCCCGCTGCACGAGCAGGAAGAGCGCCACCCGCTCACCCCCGCGCGCCAGGGCCATGAGCTCGCGCAGGTGCTTCTGGCCGCGCTCTGTCACCGCGTCGGGAAAGAGCGCCACCTCGTCCTCCACCAGGGTCACGTTCTTGCACTCCACCCAGAGCGCGCCTTCTGGCCCGCTGATGCGCGCATCAAGCCTGCTCTGGCCGGCGCGGCGCTCGGGTTCGTAGCGGTCGTACCCTTCGCACCCGGGCAGCAGCCCGGCCTCGAAGGCCCGGCGGAGCATGCGGTTTGGCGTCTGGGTGTTGATGCCCACCCACATGCCGCCGAAGCTCGCCAGCTCCCAGGTCCAGGCGAGCTTTCGGGCCGGGTTCGCCGCCGGGGAGAGCAGCACGCGCGAGCCCGGGCGCAAGAGCCCGAGCATGGAGCCGGTGTTGTTGGTATGGGCGGCAAGCTCCCGGCCCTCGCGCTCGCAGAGGACGGTGAAGCGCTTGTGACGGCGGAGGAAACGCGCCTCCACGCAGCCGTGGGGAAAGGGAAGCAAGGGAGGATAGCCCGTCATTCTCCCTGCGTACCCCGCCCATGAGGGAAAGGCAACGCGCCGCGCTGCCCGGGCCGTGCCGTGCGTTGGGGGCCTGGCGGCTATGGGTTGATGGATTCCTGCTCGCTTACAGTTTCTGGCAATGGCGTTGCGAGCCTACACCAATCCAAAGGACCTATGCCAAATTGTTCTTGAATTGGTCTTTCAATCTTTACTTTTATTTTTCCTGGACTCACGACGATTACGTTCCAGTATGGCATCCAATTCCGCAATGAACACCTCCCGCTCGCCAGGCGTAAAGAAGACATGCCTGCGGTTCCCTGCAAAACACAAATGTACACGCTGTCCGACGCCCATTCCGCTGAAAAAATATTCTGAAAATTCCCCAACAGCATATTCTTGTTTACGCAATATCTTGGACAGCAAAATCTTATCGCTTAATATATGAATAGAATAAAATGCATTATCGATATAAAACAAAAGAACAACAAGCGCCAATAAAGTAATCAATGGTTCGTAAAATGCGGACAGCGAAATAGCTATAAAAGCAAAAACCAAAGATAATTTTGGAATAATGTTGCACTGAAATTTTTTATACATGCTAAATTCCTTTTAATGCTGACATCGAAAAACATTTCTGTTCTCCGATGTCAGTTTTTTTATTGAGTTGAATCGGTCTCCAGCAAGCGACTGTTGATCTCATATATTGGTATGTCCAGTAATGGGCCAACTCCGGGGATAAATTCGCTTACGAGCCCCCCATAGTTCAACATATGGGCCGCTGCCTTCTTCCAAAACGCCACATCCGCATTATTGATGTCATACCTTGTGGCCTCAAGTGCAACAGCGTCGGCAATGTTTCCCGTTATCGGATCAAAGGGCAATATGTCTATCAATTGAGCATATTTTCTCGCATGCGTCGCCCCGAACTCCTTCCCGGCCCTACTCCGCTGGAGGAGGCTCATACCCCTCCAGCGAGTTGACATACTCGTCCCAGTAGCTCGGGCGGCGCTTGAGCTTTCCCCAGAAGGCTGGGTCCATGGGAATGAGTTCTCTTCCATAGTCGGTGTACCGTCCTCGCAGCGAATGCTTCTGGCCGGAATCACCAACATAGAAAAACTCTATAACGTCACCCTCAATTTTCGGATAAACGATGACAAGAGGCCCAGGAACCCCTGAGGCCTCCTGAAACACAGCTTCAAACCCCGCCCTACCTTGAACGATCTTGATCTCCATCCCAAGAAGGTCGCCGCCCTCCTCGTTGTAATACATGGACGAGAAGCTTCCGAATGGCTCACCCCTGATCTTCCGCACGGGCCAGGGGGGGCAAGGGCCAGAGCGCAGGGGAATGCCCGCAACATGAGAAGAATCAAGATCATCGCTCTATTCAGCACAAATATCTTCCAAGTATTGGCGTACCTCCTCATCATACCCGATATCCTTTGAATAGAGTTGCTGCGCTTCTCCACAAGAATACTTATTGTACACACCAATGAATCGAGTATTGATGTCGCATCCCTCGAAGTATGGAAACGCATTGAACACTTCAAGAGATCCGTCATTGAACTTCAAGTGCACATATGCGCTTTCTCCCGGTCCTTCATGAACATAGTATGCCACGAGGTCATCATCCTTGGGCTTTCCCGCTGCAATCAAATAGCAATTACGCGGCAAAACAGAATTGTTGTGCAAGCTAGAGTATCCTCCGAAAAGACTTACAATAAGCCCATCGCCGTCATTTTCCACGTAAACAACAGAACACTCCCCACTCTCATGAACATTCACATATATTCCGGGGAATGACTCTGCCGATGCAGCGCGAGACAACAGCAGAACGATACATAATGCCATCATCATGCGAAGCCCAACACTATTCATGGCCGCTCTCCTCGTTGTTTAACGCTTCGATGGCTTCTCTTTTTTCTCGCTCAAGCCTTTTTTCCTATGTGGCCCCTTGTCAAGTTCAGAAGGGATTTTCCTTTTCCTATTCGCGCCGTTTGCGCCAAGTACCAATTCGGTACGATTCGAAAAGCCGCCATTTGAACGTCGCCCCGCCAGGGCCAA
>JBFWJM010000128.1:0-8644 GCA_050253205.1 Desulfovibrionaceae bacterium | reverse complement strand
CAGCTCAAGAAGGCCCACCTGGACAAGAACCGCATCCTGCTCGGGATGAACAATCCCGAGGTGGAAGACTACTACAGCCTCCTGCGCACCCAGCTGTTGCAGCGCACCAAGGAACAGGGGCACAACGTCATCATGCTCACCGGGGCCCTGCCCCACGAGGGCGTGACCCTGACCTCCATCAACCTGGCCATCTCCATCGCCAAGGAGCTCGACCAGTACTGCCTGCTGGTGGACACCCACCTGCGCCGCGCGGTCATCGACGACTACCTCGGCTTCAAGGTGGACAAGGGTCTCTCCGACTACCTCCTGCGCGACACGCCCATCTACGACCTCACGGTCCGCGTGGGCCTGGAGAAGCTCAGCGTGCTGCCCGCGGGCAAGCCCATCACCGGCTCCACCGAGGTCCTCGGCTCGCCCAAGATGTTCGAGCTTGTCCAGGAGATGAAGGAGCGCTACCCGGACCGCTACGTCATCTTCAACTGCCCGCCGCTGCTCACCTCGCCGGACGCCCTGGTCTTCTCCACCTACGTGGACGCCATCATCCTGGTGGTGGAGGCGCGGCGCACGCGGCGCGACCAGATCATGAAGGCCCTGGAACTGCTGGAGGGGCGCAACGTCCTGGGCACGGTGCTCAACAAGGCCATTGAAACCATCGTCTAGGAAGACCACACGAGGGGGCGACCCATGTACTTCGCATTCTACGGTCTGAAGGAGAAGCCGTTCTCCCTGGCGGCCAGCACCAAGTATCTCTACCTGGGCGAACGGCACCAGGAAGCGCTCACCCTGCTCGGCTACGGCCTGGCCGAGGACAAGGGCATCTGCCTGCTCACGGGCATGACCGGCACGGGCAAGAGCACCCTGACGCGCCACCTGCTGCAAACGAGCCCCATGCTGCGCCAGAGCCAGATCGTCCTGGTCAACAACCCGATGACCCTGGGGGACGACCTGGCCCGCTTCCTCGTGCAGGAGCTTCGGGTCGAGGAGCAGGATCAGCCCTCCGCCTCCCGCTCGTACCACCTGCTGGAGCAGCACCTCGGCCGCCTGCGCCTGTCGCGCAAGCGCGTCCTGCTGGCCATCGACGAGGCCCAGTGCCTCGGCGACGACATGCTGGAGCAGGTCCGCCTGCTGACCAACATCCAGCGCGACCAGGAGGTCCTCCTCCAGGTGCTGCTGGTGGGGCAGAGCAGCCTGCGCCAGCGGCTGCGCACCCCGAGGTTCAAGGCCTTCGTGCAGCGCCTGGGCGTGGCCTGCACGCTCAAGCCCTTCACCATGAAGGAGAGCGTGGGCTATGTGCTGCATCGGCTCAAGGTGGCCGGGGCGGCCAAACCCGAGACCCTGTTCACCAAGGACGCCCTGAAGCTCGCCCACCGTGCCTCGGGCGGGGTGCCCCGCGTGCTCAACCAGATTTGCGACACCGCCCTGACCTACGGCTTCGCGGAGGAGGCCAAGGTCATCGGCGAGGGGCTCGTGCTCGAAGTGGCCCGCGACAGAAGACGCTCCGGCCTGCCCGTGGGGCGGGAGTGCCGTGAGATTTTCGGGCAGGCCGCTGCCGAGTAAGGCCCAACGGCCCAACCGAAGGCCGCGAGCCCCCGCGAGCCCCCGGGAGCCGGGCGGACCTTCCCAGCAGGGGGCGCCCGAGAGGTCGCGCCCCGCATCCGTGTGAGGAACATGCCGCAGCGCCCCCCACGCATCGTCTTCGTCAAGACCGGCAACGGCCCGGCCGAGGCGCGCGCCCTGGGCCCCGGGCCGGACCCCGCCCGTGGCGGCCCCGCGCAGTACACCGCCGGATTCCTGCACCTGACCGGGAGCGCCGAAACGCTCATCCTGTCCCTAGGCCGCGAGGCTGACGCCATGGCCCGCGAGGCTGGCACCCTGGCCCGCGAGGCTGACGCCATGGCCCGCCCCGGCCTGCTGGCCGAATGCCTGCCCTACCTGGGCGTGGGCAGGCTCGCGCGCCTGCGCCTGCTCGCCCGCATCGCCGGGAAAATCCGCGCGCACCGCCCGGACGCCGTGCTCTGCGCCACCTCCGGCCCCGTGCTCTGGACCTCGGCCCTGGCAGCCCGTCGCGCGGGAGCGCCTCTCATCTTCAGCGCGCACAACGCCCTTAGCACCGGCTACGAGGCCGGGGCCGCGCGGCTCCGGGTGGGGCTCGACGCCCGCGTCATCCGGGGCTGCGACGCCGCCATCTGCAACGGCTCCTTCCTGCACGGCCAGCTCCTGGAGGCGGGCGTCCCGGAAGACAGGCTCTTCCCCTTCACCGCCGCCTTCGACCCTCCGGCCGCTCCGGACCCCAAGCTCCTCGCCGCCCACGGCGCGCCCCAGGGCCCCTTCGTGCTCTACGCGGGCCGCCTCGTGCGCGAGAAGGGCGTGTTCGACCTGCTCGAACAAATGCTCCCCCTGCTGGCCGAGCAGCCCGGCCTGCACCTCGTCTTTGCCGGGGAGGGGCCCGCCCTGCCCGAGCTGCGCCGCCGGGCGGCCGAGCCCGGAGCCCTCGGCCGGGTCCACCCCCTGGGCCGCGTGCCGCACGAGGCCGTGGCCGCGCTCATGGCCGCCTCGCTGTTCACCGCCGCGCCCACCCGGGGCATCTTCCCCGAGGGCCGGCCCAAGTCCGTGGTCGAGAGCCTGATCAACGGCCGCCCGGTGGTGGCCCCCTCCGAGGGGCCGTTCCTCCAGGACCTGGCCCACGAAGAAAACGCGCTGCTCTTTCCCGCCAACGACGCCGCCGCCCTGGGCCGCGCCCTGCGCGAGCTGCTGGAGCGCCCGGAGCTGCTGGAGCGCCTCACCGAGGGCGCGCGCCGCTCCGGCGAGGGGCTGCGGACGCCGCAAACGCCCTTCCACGTGGCCCTGGACAGGGCCCTGCGCCGCGTCGGGCGGCCGCTCATGGCCGAAGCCCCCGGCGAGACCCTCCAACCCGCCCCTTGGAGCACTCCATGAACCGAAGCCGCACCGCCCTGCACCGAAATTTCGGCCCCATGGCCGCCGTGTTCCTGGCCCTGGCCGCCTTCGTCCTTATGCCAGGAGCCGCCCTCGCCGCCACGCCAGCCCCCCCGCCCGGGCACATGCAGGCCACGGTGACCGCCCCGTTCCCGGACGGCATCCGCCTCGACGTGCCCCGGGAGCTGGCCCCGCCGAGAGCGCCCTTCACCCCGCCGGAGGACGCCGCCTCCCTGGCCTGGGCCGTGGAGGTGCTGCGCGCCGGAGCGGCCGAGGAGCCCGGTCGGGAAGAGCTCGACACCCTCGCCTCCGACGACCTGCCCGCCACGGGCGCGCTCGGCGCGGTGCGCGTGCGCCTCGGCGCGGTCGGCGCGGTCGGCGCGGGGGAGGACTCCACCCACTCCCCAACCCCCGAGGACGTCCAACAGGCCCGCGACATCCTCCGGCGCGACGCCGATGCCCGCCGCCCGTACCTCGCGGCCTGGGGGCTTGCGGACGTGACCCACCCCTTCTTCGGCGCGGACCCCAGCGGCCAGGCGGACTCCACCAAAGCCATCCAGAAGGCCGTGGAGTTCGCTCGCGACCAGCAACTGGCCTGCTATTTCCCCTCGGGCACGTACCTCGTCTCGGGCACCATCGACTGCGTCCAGAACCTCTACCTGCGCTCGGACAAGCTCATCGGCGGCGCGCCCCTCTTCCCCTGCGTGCTGCTGGGCGACAGGACCCCGGGCCAGCCGCGCCCCCGGCTCGTGCTGGAGCAATCGTCCCCGGGATTCGCCGACCCCGGCAACCCCCGGCCCGTGGTCCACTTCTGGGCCCGGGGCCACCCCAGGAGCAAGCAGGGCACGCGCGGCCACCAGTCCAACATCAACTACAACCAGGTGCTCTCGGGCATCGACATCGAAATCCGCCCCGGCAACCCCGGGGCCGTGGGCGTCGAGCACATCGGCGCGCAGGGCAGCTCCGTGCAGGACGTGACCATCGACTGCGGCGAGGGCTACGCCGGGCTCATCACCGGACTGGGCGCGGGCGGCAGCATGGCCGGGGTCCGCGTGACGGGCGGCGAGGTGGGCATCGAGGTGCCGTACTCCGAATCCTCCCCGACCATGGCGGGCATCACCCTGCTGCACCAGCGCCGCGCGGCCATCGTCTACGAGGGGGCCCAGGCCCTCTCCGCCGTGGGCGTCTCCATACTCAAGGAAGACCCCCGCCCGGCCATCGTCACGCGGGAAACGCCCCACCAGGCCCACAAGGGGCAGATCTGCCTCACGGATTCGGCCATCCAGTTCACCGGGGAACCCGGCATTGCCGTGGCCACCAACGACAGCCTCTACCTGCTGAACGTCTACGTGAACAACGCGGTGGCCGTGGCCTCCACGGCCTCTGGCCCGGCCCTGGCGGGCGAGCCGGGCAAATGGCTGCGCGTGCGCGAGTTCGCCCTGCCGCTCCAGCCCAGGCCCTTCCAGAACATCCGCTACGCCTCCGTGGCCTACGTGGACGGCCGCCCGGCCGTGGGCCTCGCCCCGCTGCTGACCCCCGGCGCGCCCCCACCCCCAGACCTCCAGGCCCGGCACCGCTGGCCTGCGGACCTCGCCACCTGGCAGACCCCCGGCGCGGCCAACGTCAAGGCCGGGTACGGGGCCAGGGGCGACGGCAAGGCCGACGACAGCGCCGCCATCCAGCGCGCCCTGGATGAAAACGACGTGGTCTTCCTGCCCAAGGGCTATTACCGCATCACCAAAACCCTGCAACTGCGCAACGGCTCCCGCCTCGTGGGTCCGGGGCGGCATCTGGCCTGGATCGTCGCCACCAGGGACGAGGGCGACTTCGCCTCCCGGGCCGCGCCAGCCCCTCTGCTGCGCACCGCCAAGGGGCCGGAGGCGGACAACCAGCTCAACATGTTCGGGCTCTTCGTGCCGCGCGAGCGCGCCGGAACCTACGCCCTGCAATGGGACTGCGGCCAACGCTCGGTGTTCAAGGACGTCACGCTGCGGTCCAACCCGCTCATGGGCTTTGCCCGGGCGGCCGAGGCCCCGCGCTGGGACCACCCCCTGGTGCAGGCCACGGGCGGCGGCAGGTGGTACGGCTTCTACCACATGTCCGCCCGGGAGCAGGGGCGAAGCTTCCGCCACCTGCTCATCAACCGGGGCAACAACACTTTCGGCGAACAGGGAAACCAGGACGGCCCCCTGCGCATCTATCACCTGAACGTGGAGCATGCGCGCTCCCTGGCCAACGCGGAGATAACAAACAGCCGCGACGTGGCCATCTACGGCATGAAGGTGGAGGGCAACGTGGCCGCCCTGCGTATCGCTCATTCGGCGGACGTGCTCGTGCTCGGCTACGGCGGCAACGCCTCGGCCCTGCCCGGCAAGGCGCTGTTCCTGGTGGAGAGCAGCACGGACTACATCCTCTCCAACCTCGTGGAGTTTCCGCGCATCGACCGGGGCACGAAGAAGTCCGCCTTCGGCGTGGGCGTGCACCCCGACAAATGGCACATGGTTTCCGAGAGCGGCCCGGCCCTCGGCGTCATCAACCTCCCGCCGCGCGACCGCCCCGTGCTCTACCGACGCGGCGAGCCCTCGGCCCTGAAGGAGTAGCCGGAACATGCCCGAAGGCACCGCCGCCAAGGCGCAGCCCAGCTTTTTCCGCAACGTGGCCATGCTGCTCACGGGCAACCTCCTGGCCCGGGTCTGCGGGCTGGCCCTGTTTCCCATCATCACCCGGCTCTTCACCCCGGAGGCTCTCGGGGCATTCGCTGCGGTGGAGTCCGTGCTCATGGTCCTCACCAGCGTCTGCCACCTGCGCTACCCCATGGCCATCCTCCTGCCCCAGGAGGAGCGCGACGTGGACGGGCTCATGCTCGCGAGCCTCGCGGCCATCCTCGGCTTCTCCCTGCTGCTCCAGGCAGCGACGCCCCTGGCCGCCGAGCCCCTGGCCCGGGCCCTGAACATCGCCCCCCACGCCTGGCTGCTGCACTGGGTTCCCGCCGCGGTGTTCCTCTCCGGGCTGGGCCTGGCGCTCACGCAGTACAGCCTGCGGTCCAAGGCCTTCCGGGGGCTGGCCGCCGCCCGGGTGGGCAACACCGCCGGGGAGCGCGGCCTGGCCGTCATCCTCGGGTTCCTCGCGCAGACCGGGGTGGGCGCGCTGCTGGTGGCCAAGTTCGCCGGGCTCGCCCTGCAAAACGCCATCCTGGCCCTGGCCACGGGGCCGCGCCGCCTGGGGGCGCTGTTCTCGGCGGGGAGCCGGGAGCGCATGGTGCCCATGGCCTCGCGCTACCGCAGGTTCGCGCTCTTCTCCTTTTCCGACCTCGTGCTCACCGGGGCGCTCCAGCTCCCGGTGCTCATCCTGGCCATGGCCTTCTCCCCTGCCGCGGCGGGCTTCTTCGCCCTCTGCCGCCGCGTGCTGCGCGAGCCGCTGAACCTCCTGGGCCAGTCCCTCTACCGGGCGTACAGCGAACGCGCCGCCGAATACCTGCGCGAGGGCCGCCCCCTGGGCGCGTTCACCGAGCGGTTCATGCGCCTGATGATCGACCTGAGCCTCGTGCCGCTGCTGCTGGTGGCCCTGGGCGGGGAGGAGCTCTTCGTCTTCGTCTTCGGGGCCGAGTGGGCCCGGGCCGGAGCCTTCGCCACGCTGTTGTGCGGGTTTTACGCCGTCAACTTCATGGGCATGCCCCTGGGCTCGCTCTTCGACCTCCAGGAGCGCCAGAAGGAGCGCACGGGCTTCGACCTCTGCTTCCTGGCGGCCAGCGCCGCCGGGCTCCTGGCCGGGGCCGCCCTGGAGGACGACACCTGGGCCGTGGGCCTTTTCGCCCTGCTCTGCGCGGGGGTGCTGCTGGTGCGCCTGCGCTACCTGCACGGCCTGGCCGGGGTGGACGACTCCCGCTGGTGGCGCGGGGTGGCCCTGCGCACGGTGCGCTCCCTGCCCCTGGCCCTGCCGCTTGCGGCGGTCAAGGCGTGGTACCCCGAGCCCCTGGCCGTGTTCCTGGCAACGGGGTTCGGCGCGGCCGCGCACCTGGCCCTGGTGGCCGCCACGGACGAGACCCTGCGCGCCAAGGTGGCGGCCCGGCTCGGCAAGACAGGGCCCGGCAGGAGCAAAACGCCATGACCGCCCGGCCGAATTTCTTCATCGTGGGCGCTGCCAAGGCGGGCACCACCTCCCTGGCCAGCTACCTCGGCCAGCACCAGGACGTGTTTTTCCCGGGCGTGAAGGAGCCCAAGTTCCTCAGCGCGCCGGAAAACGCCTTCCCCCACCTCGGGCCCGGAGACGACGTGGCGGACGCCCGCGTGGTGCACGGCATGGAAGCGTACCTCGCGCTCTTCGCCCCCGGGGCCGGGGCCCGGGCGCGCGGCGAGGCGTCCGTGGATTCCCTCGTGTTTCCCGGCGTGCCGGGGCGGCTGTGCGGCCTCTTCCCGGACGCGCGGATCATCGCCATCCTGCGCAACCCCGTGGACCGCGCCTACTCCGCCTGGATGCACCTGGTGCGCGACGGGCGCGAAAACCTGCCCTTTGCCGAGGCCCTGGCCCAGGAGCAGCGCCGCCGCGAGGCGAACTGGGAATTCCTCTGGTGGTACGAGCACTGCGGGCGCTACGCCGAACCCCTGGCCCGGTTTCTGGAAACCTTCGGCCGCGAGCGCTGCAAGGTGGTGCTCTTCGACCAGCTCAAGGCCGACCCCGAGGGCCTGTGCCGCGAGCTCTTCGCCTTTCTCGGGGTGGACACGGGCTTCACGCCCGACGCCTCGCGCAGGCTCAACGTCTCCGGCGCGCCGAAAAACCGCCGCCTGCACGACATGTTCCATACTCGAAACCCGCTCAAGGCGCTCGTCCGGCCGCTGCTGCCCCGGGCCCTGCGCGAGCGCATCCGCTCCCGGGTGGACGCCGCCAACATGGACCGCCCCAGGCTCGCCCCCGAAACCCGCGCCGCGCTGGCGAGTCGCTTCGACCCCGACCTCGCCTCGCTGGAACAACTGCTTGACATCGATCTTGGCCACTGGCGTAATGCAACGTAAAATACAACGGAGCCAATGCTCCCCGAGTTTTGCCACAGGACAAGCCATGCAACATTCCGTACAGGGCTACGTGCCCCCGCCCATCGAAGAGCGCTACCCGCAATCGAGCGGCAACAGCATGTTCCTGCTCCTGCTGCTGACCTTCTGCCTCGTCCTCGCCCAGGGGTTCGTCTATTTCGCCTTCGGCCTCCAGGCCATCGTGGACCACCTGCCCTTCTTCCTCGCGCTCAACTTCGCCCTGGCCGTGCTCTACTGCGTGATCCAGCCCTCCATGCTGCTCATCGCGGCGGTCTGCCTGCTGCCGTTCACCCGTTCCGGCCTGACCATGGAGCTCGGCGGCATCACCTTCACGCCGTACAACCTGGGCATGATCCTGCTCTCGTTCCTCGCCATCTCGCGCAAGCTCCTGCTCAACCGCCCCATCTACGTCAACTGGCACGACCTCTTCCTGGCGCTGGTGTGCGCCTCCTTCTTCGTCTCCACCCTCTACGCCAAGGACGTCCGCGAGAGCGGCTTCCTCGCGTTCCACTCCATCTTCATTCCCGTGCTCTCGCTCTTCGTGTGCCGGATCATGCTCGACACCGAAGAGAAATACTCGCTGCTCATCCGCTGCCTGCTCATCTGCATGGTCCCCTTCGGCCTCCTGACCATCTGGGACTTCCTGGCCTCGGGCCGCCGGGGCTACGCGCCCATCGGCACCG
>JBFWJM010000127.1:0-8693 GCA_050253205.1 Desulfovibrionaceae bacterium | reverse complement strand
GACCTCTTTTCCCCTCTTCGATAATCCCCACATCGTCGGCCAGGGCAAACGGGCGCGAGAACGCGGCGTGTTTTCCCTCTGGACCAGCGTAGGACCCGCCCCGGCGGCTGCTCGGCCGCCGCGAGTGCCAGGCGCGAGTGCCAGGCGTGAGTGCCAGGCGTGAAGAGCGCTCGGAACCAACAGCCCGACCTCTTTTCCCCTCTTCGATAATCCCCACATCGTCGGCCAGGGCAAACGGGCGCGAGAACGCGGCGCGAGGAGCAGCCGGAGCCGAAGTGTACTCTTGGGTACCTGAGGCGTCGGCTGCGACGAGCAACAAAGTTATCGCGCCCGTTTCGCCCGCCCGAAGAGGATGGGCCCGAGCATGCAGGTGATCAGGGCCAACAACACGATGGAGTCCTTGGTCTCCACGGTGAGGTAGCCCTCGCGCAGGCCGATGGCGGCGGCGGCAATAATGAGGGAAAGGCGCGCCGAGAGTAGCAGCCCCGCGCGCAGGCCGTCGGAGAGCTTCCGGCCGAAGAGCGGAAAGAGCAGCGCGGGCAAAAGCTTCACGGCCAGGGCCGCCACGAGGAGCTTCCCGGTGAAGAGGAGCCGCTCGGCGGTGAGCACGTTGGCCACGTCGAAGCGCATGCCCACGTGGATGAAGAAGATGGGCGTGAGGAACCCGAACCCCAGGGCGGAGATCTTGGACTCCAGCGGCTCCATGCGCCGCATGACAAAGGAGAGGATGCACCCGCCCATGAACGCGCCGAGCACGGGCTCCAGGTTCACGAGCTCGGACAGGGCCACGAAGAGGAAGAGCAGCGCCAGGGAAAAGCGCACGCCGAGCTGCTGGAGGTTCTCGCCCAGGAGCAGCCGCTCGGCCCGCTCGGGGTTCCACCAGGCCCAGAGCCGCGCGCCCCAGAGCGCCAGGGCGAAGCCCGCGAACAGCGGCACCGGGGCCACGAACTCCCAGGAAAGGCCGGACTGCCGCCAGAGCACCACCAGGGTGATGCCGAGCAGGGTGAGGAAGTCGGCCAGGGTGGCGGCGATGAGCACCCACTGGCCAAAGGGCGCGCCCTGGAGGCCGGATTCCTTGAGCACGGGCATGACCAGACCCAGGGAGGTGGTGGAGAGCACCAGGGCCATGAACACGTCCTGCCCGAGGAGCGCCGCGCCCCCGGCGGCCAGCGCCACGGTGAGCCCGAAGAAGGCGAGCTGGAACGCGGCCCCGCGCGCACCCTGGCCCTTGAGCAGGCCGAAGTCGATCTCCATGCCCGCCTGGAACATGAGCACCAGGAAGCCGAGCTCCGCCAGGAAGGGCAGCCACTGCTCGCCCATCTGCACGTCGAGCCCGCTCTTGCCGAGGAGCACGCCGAAGAGGATCATGGTCACGGGCTCGGGCAGGCCCAGGCGGCGGCTCGCGGAGGGCAGCAGCGCGGCCGCCAGGGTGACGACGAAGAGCGCGAGTCCGTGGTCCAGGTGCATGGGCGGCGTCCGGGGCTGGATGCGGGGCTAGATGGCCAGCAGCAGCACGGAGCAGCGCGCTGCCCGAGTGAGGCTCTCGCCCACGTTGGGGGTGAAGAGCCCGCGCTCGCGGTTGGTGGAGCCGAGCACGAGCAGGTCGCTCTCCTTGGTCAGTTCGCCTATCTCGCGCACGGGGTTGCCCCGGCGCTCCAGCAGCTCGAAATTGGTCTTGTGGATGTGGCTCAGCTCGCGCAGCCGCTCCAGGGTGGCGCGCTTCCAAGCGGAGTCTTCGTCGCCGGTGAGGAAGTCTGGCTGCTCCACCACCACGGCGGCCACGGCGCAGCCCGTCTGGCGGGAGAGGTCCACGGCCACCTCCAGGGCCAGCTCGGCCATGGCCGTGCCGGAAAAGGGCACGAGGATGCGCCCGTAGGGCGAGGTGCCGCGCGCCACGAGCAGCGGCCGGGCGATGTCGTGCGCCAGGCCCACGTACGCCGCGCCGGAGAGGAAGGAGGGCAGCACGCTCTCCATCTCGGGCATGACCACCAGGCCGAAGTTGCCGTCCGCGCAGGCCCCGCGCACGGCCGCAGCCACGTCTCCGGCCAGGGGCGTCACCTCGGGGGTGACGTTCTGGGGCCAGTCCGACACGGCGCCGAGGTAGTCGGCCCCGGGGTCGCCGCCGAGCACACGCACGGCCTTCACCTGCACGGACTGGGCGAGGTGCTGGGCCTCCACCAGCACCTGGGGCTGGCCGTCGTTCTCCACCTCGGGCACCACCACGAGCATGCCCGGGCCGTACGCCAGGGGGAAGTGCGGGCTGCCGCACTCCAACAGGCCGCAGACCTGCTGGAAGACCTCGTGGTCGCCGAGGATCACGAGCCTGTCGTCGGCCTTGATGACCATGTCCGGCCGGGGGAAGATGAGGCGGTCGTCCCGGAACAGGCCCACCAAGCGCGAGCGGCGGCGGTTGAAGTGGGCCACGCGCTTGCCCACGGCGTGCTGGTGGTCCGCCGCGCGGACCTCCATGAGGCTGCCCAGGCCGAGGCTCAGCGGCGTGAGGCGCACGCGCGGGTCCTGGAGGTAGTGGTAGATCTCCCCGGCCACGAGCTTGCCCGCCATGAGCGCGTGCACGCCCCTGCCGCGCAGCTCGCGCAGCACCTCGGGGTCGTCCACGAGCACGGCCACGTGCGGCACGCCCGCCTCCAGGGCGATGTCCGCCACGGCGCGGTTCACCTCGTGGCGCGCGGCCAGGGCGAGCACGTAGTCGAACCGCTCGATGCCCGCGTCTCGCAGGGCCAGCGGGCTGGTGGCGTCCTCGGCCAGGGTGGCCAGGATGTCGGCGCTGACGGCCCGGGCCTTTTCGAGCTGGGCCGCGTCCTTGTCGATGAGCGTGACCTCCCAGCCGTCGCCGAGCTGGCGCAGGAGTTCGCGGGCGATGCCGCCCACGCCGCAGATGAGCATCTTCATGCTCCGGTCATACCCCGGCCCCGACGGGAGGGCAACGGATTCCGCCCCGCTCCCGCCGGGGCCGGGCTCAGGGTCAGAGCGCCCCCTGCTCATCCAGGAAGCGCACCACGCGGGTGAGCTCCCCGGAGGCCATGGACCCGCCCAGGGCCACGGCCACGCCGCAGGCCTCCAGTATCTCCTCCGCGCTCGCGCCGAGCTCCAGGGCCCGGCGGGTCTGGAAGAGCATGCACGCCCGGCAGCCGTGCACCACGGACGCCACCACGGCCATGATCCGCTTGGTCTTGGCGTCGAAGCGGCCCGGGGAGTACGCCGCGCGGGCCATTTCGTCGTATCCCTCGTTGATCTCCGGGGCCAGCGCCCGGTAGCGGTCCCAATCCTTGGCGATGGCGTCGTGCAGCTGTGTCTGTCGTTCCATGTTCATCCTCCCGGGTTGTGGTGATGGCTCCATGCTGCACCCGGACAAAGGATTCGACAAACGAATTGTTTTCATGGTATACATAACCATGTTTGATGCATCCCTGCGGTTCAAGGAAAAGCCATCCGCCTTTCCGGCCACCCTGTCCATGGACCTGCTGCGGACCTTCGAGGCGGCGGCCCGGCTCGGCGGGTTCACCAGCGCGGGCCTGGAGGTCGGCCGCACCCAGTCGGCGGTTTCCATGCAGATGAAGCGGCTGGAGGAGGAGCTGGGCTGCGCGCTCTTCGTGCGCTCGGGCAGGGCCGTGCGGCCCACGCCCCAGGGCGAGGCCCTGCTGGGCTATGCCCGGCGGCTGCTGCGCCTCAACGACGAAGCCGTGGCCAGCCTGGCTGCCTCGGGGCTCTCCGGCACGGTGCGCCTCGGCGTGCCGGACGACTACGCCCTGCGCTACCTCCCGGACGTGCTGGCGCGCTTTGCCCGGGCGCATCCCCTGGTGCGCGTGGACGTGCTCTGCGACACCTCGCCCAGGCTGCTGGAGCGGCTGCGCGTTTCCGGCCCGGGTGGCCTCGATCTCTGCGTGGCCACGCACAACGAGGGGAACATGCTTGGCGGGGACATGCTTGGCGGGGACATGCTCGCGCGGCTGCCCCTGGTCTGGGCCGTGGCCGAGGGCCGGACCCTGGCGGACCTGCGGCCCGAGGCGGACGCCCCCCTGCCGCTGGCCGTGTTCCACGAGGGCTGCCTGATCCGCGCGCACGCCCTGGCGGCCCTGGAGCGGGCGCACATCCCCTACCGCATCGCCCTGGGGTCCATGAGCCTGGCGGCCATCCTCTCCTCGGTGCGCTCCGGGCTCACGGTGGCCCCCGTGACCATCGCCAGCCTGGAGCCGGGCGTGCGAGCACTGGGCGGGCACGAAGACGCGGCCCTGGAGCAGGACGACAGCGGGATGCCCGCCCTGCCCCCCCTGCCAGCTGTAGCCGTGGCCCTGCACCGGCGCGCCACCGGGGAGCAGGACCCCGCGAACACCCTCGCGCGTTTCCTGGGCGAGCGCTTCGCCGGGGCCACAACCGCCTGACCCGCCTGATCGCCGGGCACCGCAACGCACCATCACCCCGGGAAAACCACGCGAGGTCCCGGACAGAACATGCCCATATCCGCATGGTTGCGGATATATTAGCCCGTGAAGCGGCATGCAAAGCCGCACGTCAGCCAGCCCGCAACGCAACCCGCAACATGCCTCGCATCATGGCTCGCAACGTGCCTCGCAACGTGGTCCGCATGTGGGCGCAGCCAAGCAGCCGCACGCGTTTTCCTCCGCCCTGCCACTTCCGGGCCGCTGCGGACACGCCCAACCCCCGTTGCCCGCAGCCCGATACCCGCACGAAGTCGCAGCATGCCTGGCGCACATTCAAGGCCCATTCCCGGCAAGCCCGCCACCAGCGCACCGCCATCTTGCCCCTATTCGCCGCCAACTCGCTCCCTATCGGCACCAACTCGCCTCCATTCGCCCCATTCGCCCCTGTCTCCCCCTCTGTTTGTCCCTGTTTGTCCCTGTTTGTCCCCGCCCCCTTGACTCCCTCCGCGTCCCGGCGTAGCCTCAATTGTCGGACAATTGGACATAACCCCCAAGCAGAGCGAAAATGGCCCTCAAGACCAGAAAAATACAACGCAACCGCATGTACCAGGATGTGGTGGCCCAAGTGGAGACCGCCATCCTCGACGGCACGCTCCGGCCAGGGGACCTGCTGCCCCCGGAGCTCAAGCTCAAGGACCAGCTCGGGGCCAGCCGGGGCACCGTGCGCGAGGCCCTGCGCGTATTGGAGGAAAAGGGCCTCGTGGAGGTCCGGCCCGGAGCCACGGGCGGCGCGTTCGTGCGCCATACGGGCGTGGAGCAGCTCACCCAGCGGCTCGACCTCCTGCTCCAGCTCCAGAAGGTCGGGCTGGACCACCTGGCCGAGTTCCGCGCGGCGGTGGAGGGCGAGGCCGCGCGCCTGGCCGCGCGGAGCATCGACGATGCCGGGCGCGAGCGCATCCGCCAGGCCATGGACCGCGCCGGGGGCGTGCTCCGCGCGAACCCCGATGACTGGCGCGGGCTGCTGCGCGCGGACATCGACCTGCACATCCTCCTGGCCGAGCTTTCCGGGAATCCCGTGTTCCTGGCGGTCACGCGCATGGTCCACGAATCCGTGCTCGGCGCGGCCGAGCGGTTCTCCCTGCGCGAGCCCGAAACCCTCGCCGCCAACCTCGCGGACCTGGCCGATCTGGCCGGGGCCGTTGCCAG
This sequence comes from Desulfovibrionaceae bacterium, assembly GCA_050253205.1. GTDB lineage: Bacteria > Desulfobacterota > Desulfovibrionia > Desulfovibrionales > Desulfovibrionaceae > JAHJKV01. The sequence continues at coordinate 3,087 of JBFWJM010000127.1, read as the reverse complement.
CGGGAACGAGGAGCGCGCGGCCCATCTTGCGCGGGCCCACGTGCACGCCTTCAACGTCCACCTCAAGCACAGGCGGGCCACAAAGCCTGCCCCGGAGCCTGTCATGGAGCCTGTCATGGAACCCGCTGCCAAGCCTGCCGCCGCACTCGCTGATGCACCCGTTAATGCACCCGTTGATGCACCCGTTGATGAATCCGGCTTCGAGGCGACCGCCGAAGCACAAGCCCCGACCAAAGCACAAGCTCCGGCCAAAGCATAAACCCCGACCGGAACGCGGCGAGGAGGCCCGGGCAACGCCCCAAGGCCGCACCGCCCGCCGCAAGACACCATGAAGCACCCCCGGGGTGACGCGACGCGACGAGTGAAATATAATCCGTTTCCAGGTGCGCCCTGCGCATGGAAACGCTTGAACCGCCCAACCAACAAAGCCTTTGCGAGAGCCAGACAAAGGAGCCAGCCATGACCCGGACCACGACAATGAGCCCCAAGGACTACATCGCGCTGGAGGACCGCTACGGCGCGCACAACTACAAGCCGCTGGACGTGGTGCTCGCCCGGGGAGAGGGCGTCCACGTCTGGGACGTGGAGGGCAACCGCTACCTCGACTGCCTCTCGGCCTACTCCGCCGTGAACCAGGGCCACTGCCACCCGCGCATCCTCGCGGCCCTCACCGAACAGGCCAAGAAGCTCACCCTGACCTCCCGCGCCTTTCGCAACGACCAGCTCGGCCTGCTCTACGAAGAACTCTGCGCGCTGACCAATTCGCACAGGGTGCTGCCCATGAACTCCGGTGCCGAGGCCGTGGAGACGGCCATCAAGGCCGTGCGCAAATGGGGCTACCTGGAACGCGGCGTGCCCCAGAACCAGGCGGAGATCATCGTGGCGGCCAACAACTTCCACGGCCGGACCATCACCATCGTCTCCTTTTCCACGGACCCGGGCTCCACGCGGGACTTCGGGCCGTTCACCCCCGGGTTCGTCATCGTGCCCTACGGCGACGCGGACGCCCTGGAAGCGGCCATGAACGAACGCACCGTGGGCGTCATGCTGGAGCCCATCCAGGGCGAGGCGGGCGTGGTCATCCCTCCGGCGGGGTACCTCCCGCGCGTGCGCGAGCTCTGCACCGCGCGCGGCGTGGTCCTGGTGCTGGACGAAATCCAGACCGGCCTGGGCCGCACGGGCAAGCTCCTGGCCGAGGAGCACGAGGGCGTGGTGGCGGACCTGACGCTCATCGGCAAGGCACTTTCCGGCGGCTTCTACCCCGTCTCCGCCGTGCTTTCCAACTCCGAGGTCCTGGGCGTGCTCAAACCCGGGGAGCACGGCTCCACCTTCGGCGGCAACCCGCTGGCCTGCGCCGTGGCCCGGGAGGCCCTCAAGGTGCTCACCGAGGAAGGCCTCATCGACAACGCCGCAGCCATGGGCGAGCGGTTCATGGCCGGGCTGCGGCGCATCGAGAACCCGCTCATCCGCGAGGTGCGCGGCCGGGGGCTGCTCATCGGCGTGGAGTTCTCCCCCGAGGCGGGCGGGGCCAGGGCCTACTGCGAGCGCCTGAAGCAGGCGGGCCTGCTCTGCAAGGAGACCCACGACCACATCATCCGCTTCGCGCCGCCACTTTGCATCACCCCCGAGCAGGTGGATTGGGCCCTGGAACGTATCGAACCGATCCTTAACAAGTAGGGGCTGTTCCATGCAGGAAAAAGTAATCATCATGGGCGCTGCGGGCCGCGACTTTCACAACTTCAACGTCTACTTCCGGGGCAACCAGCGCTACCGGGTGGTGGCCTTCACGGCCACGCAGATACCCGACATCGACGGCCGGAAATACCCGCCCGAGCTGGCCGGGGCCGAATACCCGGAGGGCATCCCCATCGTGGCGGACGAGAAGCTCGGCGACCTCATCGAACGCTACAAGGTGGACCTGGTGGTCTTCTCCTACTCCGACATCCCGCACGTGGAGGTCATGCACAAGGCGTCCATCGCCACGGCCAAGGGCGCGGACTTCATGATCGTGGGCGCGCAGTACACCATGATCGAGTCGTCCAGGCCCGTGGTCTCGGTCTGCGCGGTGCGCACCGGGTGCGGCAAGTCCCAGACGAGCCGGGAGGTCATGCGCGTGCTGGCCGAAGCCGGGAAGCGCGTGGTGGCCGTGCGCCACCCCATGCCTTACGGCGACCTCACCAAACAGGTGGTCCAGCGGTTCGCCACGTTGGAGGACATGGACCGGGCCGAGTGCACCATCGAGGAACGCGAGGAGTACGAGCCCGTGGTGCGCATGGGCGCGGTGGTCTACGCGGGCGTGGATTACGAAAAAATTCTGCGCCAGGCCGAGAAGGAGGCCGACGTGGTCGTCTGGGACGGCGGCAACAACGACACGCCCTTCTTCAAGCCGGACGTGAACATCGTGGTCTTCGACCCGCACCGCGCGGGCCACGAGCTGACCTATCACCCCGGCGAGACCAACATGCGCATGTGTGACGTGGCCGTCATCAACAAGGTGGACTCCGCCGACCCGGACAAGGTGGACGAGGTGCGCCGGACCATCCGCCAGTGCAACCCCTGCGCGGAGGTCATCCTGGCCGAGTCCGAGGTCACGGCGGAGCTGCCGGAGGCCATCGCGGGCAGGCGCGCGCTGGTCATCGAGGACGGCCCGACCCTGACCCACGGGGAAATGACCTTCGGCGCGGGGACCATCGCGGCCAAGCAGGGCGGCGCCAGCGCCATCGTGGACCCGAGGCCGTTCCTCGTGGGCTCCCTGGCCGAGACCTTCCGCAAGTATCCGAACATCGGCCCGGTGCTCCCGGCCATGGGCTACTCGTACCAGCAGGTGCGCGACCTGGAGGCCACCATCAACGCGGCCGACTGCGACGTGGTGGTCTCGGGCACGCCCATCGACATCACCGGGCTCATGAAGATCGACAAGCCCGTGGTCCGTGTGCGCTACGCCTACAAGGACCATGTGAATTCCGGCGACGCCCCGACCCTGGCCGCCGTGCTCCGGCGGAGGCTGAAGCTGTGAGCGGCCGATCATCGACGGATGATCGCCATGATCGATCCGGCAAGCCCATTCTGGTGATCGCCCTGGGGGGC
>JBFWJM010000126.1:0-8709 GCA_050253205.1 Desulfovibrionaceae bacterium | reverse complement strand
AGGGCGCGGCCTAGGGGGTGGGCATGGCGACCGCAGTGAACGCCGGAATAGCCGCTACTGCGGCCGTGCCGGAAGCTACCGCATCCGTCATGCCCTATGCGGCCACCGCGGCAAGGAGCGTCGGCGCGGCCGGAGGCGCACTGCTCGACAAGGCCAAGAAGGGCTACGAGGCGGCCAAGACTGCGGTGCTGGGAAATCCGGAGAAAACAGCGAAACTGGGGCAAGCTGCAGGGGAGTTTTTGTCAGGGGCGATAGACCAAAGCCCTCCTCCGCAAACCCTGGCGGGAGGAGCTGGCTATGTCGTCGGTAAAACAGTAGAACGGTGGCAAGAAACCGTTGGGAAAAGGTCTCGATGATGAATCGATCCGCCCTGATAAATATTGTGTTTGGATTCACCATGATGCTCGGAGGTTTTTCCATTGTTGAAAGTGGAACGACCAAAGGCGGCTTTTCGGTGCCGACAGGAGCAGGACATCTCGTCTTAGCTTTCGGGGCAGCCTTCCTGCTCTACGGTCTATTCCTTTTCTTCCGAAAGAGCAGCAGGCCGCAGCCGAGGCAGGAGTTCATCTGCCCAACGTGCGAGTCCGTGATACCGCTCAGCCCTGATGACGAGAGCATCTGCCCGCACGACGGCTCGCCCCTGGAGCCGCTGGAGGGCTACTACGACCGCCACCCCGAGCGGCGGGAAGGGCCAGTGACGCCCAACCAATAAGCAACCGCAGCACAACACGAGGCCGGGGCAAGGCGACATGCTCCGGCCTTTCGCCTGCCTTCCGGACCAGGTGCCACCGTTGCCGACGAGCGCGGAAACGTTGTACAGGAAATCCGGTACGGCAGCGCCTATTGCACCATGTGGGCGTGTCGTGGAATCGGTCGGCACGTTGCCCATACCGATGAACGACGCGGGCATCACCCTGCCCATCGGGTTTGCGGGCGGGCTCTCTCATGGCAGCCAGGGCCCGACCTGGGCCAATGCGGCCCCTGACGTATAAGTCCGCTTCGGCCTGCGGGACGCCATGTTTAACCATGGCCCTCCACGGGCCGCTTCACCGCCCCCATCCGGCATCGTCACGCTGGGCCCCGTGGCCAGAGAGGGGCAGGCGACCCGGACCTGTACGGATACTGCCTGGACGATCCGGTGAACGCGGTGGACCCGACGGGGAAGATGGCGCTTACTCGCTTTCTGCCATATGTGCCCGCTGCCTTGGAGGTTGCCAATGGTGCAGCAAATCCAGGCCCTCCGGAAAACCTCTGGCAAGGTTTCGGTGCACTTGCGAAACAGGCAGTAACAGAATGGATTCCCAACGCAGGGAAGTGGTATCTGGATACTGTGGACAAGAACGTCCAAAAGCGAATGGATGAGCGCTTTATGCATCGCGACTAATTATAAGACCCGGGTCCGACGGGAGTGCCACCCGTCGGACCATCGGAGAACAAAAAGTGTACCACATGAACCGTTTGTTGGTTGATTCCTGGAGCAATATCTACTGCAACATACATGGTATAATCAACTATGCAATTGTTGCAGGAGTATTAAATACTGCAATATCCTACATCCTTCTTCAGTATCAAAGCATCAATAACGCAATAATAAGTCTCCCAATAATCTCAGTGTGTTGCTTGTTTTCAACTGCACGAAAGCGTACGAACAGACGAAATACAATCATACTGTATCTTGTAATTAATGCAGTGATTCTTGTTTACATTGGATTGTTTGGTTGGATTTATGAAATATCAATCTTTACTTCTTTTTTTGTATCTTGCGCTGTATTGGCAATATTGCTTTTTATTATTGAAGCGATGATGGGACAAGGGACCGCAAATAAAAAAAACAAACGCAGAGCATTGTTCGTTGTGAGTTTTTCAACAACATGCGCCATTATTTTATGTCAAACAGGTTACTTGTATTTGATGGAGATTTTCCCTGGGGATTACGGCTACAAGTTTCTTGTTTTTATTTCTGGCAACATCGTAAACTATACCGTGATATTTGCAGGTTATGCTGCTTGCTTGTCGATTTTCTTCCAAGAACCGCTGGGTTCAAGATAGGTTACACAACAACGCAACAGCGCTCAAGATGTTGCCAACAAAAACCGTAAATAATCTTGGTATGATGGTGGTTGTCTCAAACAAGGCTTCCACGGCCACCTTCATCATCGAGGACGAACATCGCACACCATCGTTCCCTCTGCTATGCTGTGGGCGACCCCGATTTGTACGGATACTGCCTGGACGACCCGGTGAATGCGGTGGACCCAACGGGACTTCAGGGCGGCTTCCGGGGAGGGGTGAAAAAGATCGGGGCAGGCCTTGGCGAGCTTTGGGAAAAAGCGCCCGCAGGCATAGGCGAGGCCGTGGAAAAGGGCTGGGAGGGAGCCAAGGAGGCTGTCGGCAAGACCGCAGAAGCCTACGCTACCAACAAGGATTTGCAAAAGTATACCGCCATCGCCCTGGGAGCGGGAGCGCTGCCCATAGTCGCTGCCGCCGCGCCTGAAGTTCTGCCCTCTGCAGGGCGTGCCGTCGCCTCTCATGTGGGAAAGATCAAGAACGCCGCAACCGGGGTCATGACAGCCATTGGTCCGGACAAAGTGCAGAAAGTCATCGAAGTGGCGGAGGATGTATGGAATCCCATGCCACCTGCAAAGACGAAATACGGAATGACCAGGGGCATGATTGAAGGAGCGATCAATAACTATGAATACTATGCCAATTCCAGCAAGAACAAACAAAGGACGGACAAGAATCAGACTCAACCCGTTCATGACAACTTGTGGGGTCGCTAGCTTCGCATTGGGTATCTTTCATCTCTTTGTTGACGAGTATTGGAAGTATGACGGAATATACGTGAACCTCGGCGAGGATCATGTCTATTGGGGGTGGGGAGGAATCACCCTTGGTCTTTTCCTTCTCTGGCTCGCGTGGCACAAACGCTACGATGTCAAGGAGACCCATATGGTCTGCCCGGAGTGCGAATCAGTCTTCCCCATAGAGCAATATCGGGACGGCACTTGCCCGCACGACGGCTCGCCCATGGAACCGCTGGAGGGTTACTACGAGCGCCACCCCGAGCGGCGGGACGGACCATGACGCCCAACCAATAAGCAACCGCAGCACAACCCGAGGCCGGGGCATGGCAACATGCTCCGGCCTTTCGCCTGCCTTCCGGGCCAGGCGCCACCGTTGCCGACGAGCGGGGAAACGTTGTACAGGAAATCCGGTACGACAGCGCTTTGTGAGAAAGGGCCGGGGCGTCGAATCCTCCGGCGCGTTGCCCATGACGATGAACGACGCGGGCATCAACATGCCCGTTAAGTTTGCGGGCGGGCTTTCCCATGATGGCGAGGGCCCGACCTGAGACAATGCGGGCTTACACGCACAGATTCGCCTCGGCCATGCCCCCTTGCCAGCCGCGCCCGGCGCGGGTATGGAGCGCACATGCCGCAAAACCAGCGCAAAGCCGCCTACAACGCGAACGACAACGCGAACGACAAGGCGAACGACAAGGCGAACGACAACGCGAACGACAGCGTGAACGCCACCGACGCCGCCACGACCGCCCGCTCCGGGCCCGGGGGCGTGAACCTCCTGGACCTCACCTTCGAGGGGCTGGAAACCTTCGTTGTCGAAACCCTGGGCGAGCCCAAATTCCGCGCCAGCCAGCTCTGGAAATGGCTCTGGCAGCACGACGCCCGCGACTTCTCGGGCATGACCAACCTCTCCAAGGCCCTGCGCGCGCGCCTGCCCGAGGCGGCGCACATCCGCTGGCCCGAGGCCGTGGACGTCCAGAACAGCAAGGACGGCACCACCAAGTTCCTGCTCCGCCTCAAGGACGGCAAGCTCATCGAGACCGTGCTCATCCCCGGGGCCCAGGGCAACCACACCCAGTGCCTCTCCACCCAGGTGGGCTGCGCCATGGGTTGCACCTTCTGCAACACCGGGCTCATGGGCCTGGAGCGCAACCTGACCCACGGCGAAATCCTGGGCCAGATACTCGTGGGCCGCGCGCACCTTGCGGCGCACGGCCTGGAGCCGCTGCGCCGCCTCGTGTTCATGGGCATGGGCGAGCCGCTCATGAACCTCGACACCGTGCTCGACGCGCTCCGGTCCATGAACTCCGACATCGGGCTCAACTTCTCCTGGCGCAGGAGCACCATCTCCACCGTGGGCCTACCGAAGATGCTCAAGAAGCTCGGCGAATCCGGCCTGGCGCTCCCGGCCATCAGCCTGCACGCGCCCACCCAGGAGCTGCGCAGGCGGATCATGCCGAGGGCCGCCGAGGTGCCGCTCGATGAGCTCATGGCCGCGCTGGACGCCTTTCCCATGCGCCCGAGGGAGCGCATCACCTACGAATACCTGCTGCTCGGCGGGGTGAACGACTCCCTGGAGCACGCGAAACAGCTCGCGGACCTGCTGGCGCAGCGCCGCTGCAAGGTGAACCTCATCGCCTACAACGCCACGGAGAACGCGCCCTACGCCTCGCCAGACGCCGGGCAGGTGGAGCGCTTTGAGAAATACCTCTGGGACCGGGGCATGACCGCCACCATCCGCCGCTCCATGGGCGCGGACATCAAGGCCGCGTGCGGCCAGCTGAAAGCCGAGCACGGGGCCGAACACGGGTCAGAGCACGGGTCCGGGAAACAATAAGGCGCGCCCCGCCGCGCCTTTTGCGCCCGCCCCGCATTTTCACCGTATCGCCATGCGCGCAGACCGCCAGGTGCGCTATGGCTTCGCTCCCGGCGGCGCTGGAATATGCCCTGCCGGGCAGGGGTCCCTCCCCGCGCTTGCAGGCCGTGGCGCTTTGGATTATGTAGCGAGGTTCCGATTTTCCCCCAGGAGAGACCATGAGCGAGAAGCCGAACGGGTTCCGGCCCGACTTTGCCAAGATGAACGGCCTGGTGCCCTGCATCGCCCAGGATGCGGCCACGGGCGAGGTGCTGATGATGGCCTACATGAACGAGGCCAGCTGGGACAAGACGCTGGAGACCGGCGAGGTCCACTACTGGAGCCGCAGCCGCCAGGAGCTCTGGCACAAGGGCGGCACCTCCGGCCACGTGCAGAAGGTCCGCTCCATCCGGCTCGACTGCGACGACGACACCGTGCTGGTGCGCATAGAGCAGATCGGCGGGGCCGCCTGCCACAAGGGCTACCGCTCCTGCTTCTACACCGAACTGAAGGACGGCGAGGTGGCCCAGTGCTGCCCCGTGGTCTTCGACCCCAAGGAGGTCTACAAATAATGAGCGAGAAGAAACTGCGCCTGGGCGTGCCCAAGGGGTCGCTCCAGGAGGCCACCATCAAGCTTTTCGAGAAGTCCGGCTGGAAGATCCGCACCCACGCCCGCAACTACTTCCCCGACATCGACGACCCCGAGATCAAGTGCTCCCTGGCCCGTGCCCAGGAAATGGCCACCTACGTGCAAAACGGCACCTTCGACGTGGGCCTCACGGGCAAGGACTGGGTGCTCGAATGGGACGCCGACGTGGTGGTGGTGGACGACCTGGTCTACTCCAAGGTCTCCAACAAGCCCGCGCGCTGGGTGCTCTGCGTGAAGGGCGACTCGCCCTACAAGCGCCCGGAAGACCTGGACGGCTGCAAGATTTCCACCGAGCTCGTGGGCTTCACCAAAAAGTACTTCAAGGAGCTGGGCGTCAATGTGGACGTCTCCTTCTCCTGGGGCACCACCGAGGCCAAGGTCGTGGAAGGCCTGTGCGACGCCATCGTGGAGATCACCGAAACGGGCACCACCATCAAGGCCAACGGCCTGCGTGTCATCGCCGAGCTGATGCAGACCAACACCCAGCTCATCGCCAACAAGGACGCCTGGAACGACCCCTTCAAGCGCAGGAAGATCGAGAACATCAACCTGCTGCTCCAGGGCGCGCTCAAGGCGGACCGCATGGTCGGCCTGAAGATGAACATGCCCAAGGCCAAGCTGGAGGAGCTCAACGGCTCGCTCCCCGCGCTCAATTCCCCCACCGTGGCCGAGCTGCGCGACCCGGCCTGGGTCTCCGTGGAGATCATCGTGGAGGAATCCGTGGTCCGCGAGCTGATCCCCAACCTCGTGGCCACCGGGGCCGAGGGCATCATCGAATACCCGCTGAACAAGGTCATCTAGCGCCGCGCCTGGGGCCGAGAGCAATATCGAGGGGGAATCCGGCCGGGATTCCCCCTTTTCTTTCGCCCCCGGGTGGCGTACGAAACCCCCATGCTGACCAAGGTCATCGTCATCCTGGCGCTGCTCGTGCTGCTCTTCGGCTTCGGCAAGAACAAACGCACCGGCCAGCGCAGCCGGATGACCAACCTGCTCCTCGGCTTCGTGGCCTTCCTGCTCGTGCTGCTGATCATCATCACCCTCACCAAATAGGCGGGCGCCATGCGCGACACCTCCGGCAACGCGGTCACCTACGTCAAACTCGTGGCCACCATGACCCTGTGGGGCGGCACCTTCATCGCCGGGCGGCTCATGGCGGGCATGGGCCCGGAGACGGGCGCGCTGCTGCGCTTCGCGGCGGCCACGCTGTTCCTCGTGGGCGTGACCCTCAAGCGCGAGGGCGGCCTCCGGCCGCCGCACGGCCACTGGGGCAAGGTCGCCGTGCTGGCCGCCTCGGGCGTGTTTCTCTACAACATCTGCTTCCTCAAGGGGCTGCAGACCGTCCCGGCCGGGCGCGCCGCGCTGATCATCGCGGCCAACCCCGCGTTCATCGCCCTGGGCTCCTGCCTCTTCTTCGGCGAGGCCTTCACCCGGCTCAAGGTCCTGGGCGTGGGGCTCTCCAACCACGGGGGCATGGCGGTCATCAGCCACGGCAACCCCCTGCACATGCTGGAGGGCCTGGGCGCGGGCGACCTGTTCATCCTCGGCTGCGTGTTCGCCTGGGTGGCCTACTCGCTCATGGGCAAGCAGGTCATGGGCGCGCTGACCCCGCTGGCCGCCGTCACCTGGTCGTGCATCCTGGGCACGGCCATGCTCCTGCCCGTGGCGTTGTGGGCCGGGCTGGGGGCGGAGCTCGCCCGGGCCACGCCCCTGGAGCTGGCCTGCTGCGCATATCTCGGCATCTTCGGCACCGGATTGGGCTTCACCTGGTACTACGAGGGCATCCTGCGTTTCGGCGCGAGCCGGGCCGGGGTGTTCATCAACCTCGTGCCCGTGAACGCCGTGGCCATGGGCTGGCTGGTGCTCGGCGAGGGTGTGGACCTCTCGCTGCTCTTCGGCACGGCGCTCATCCTCACCGGGGTCTGGCTGGTGAACAAGCCCCCGCGCCTGCGCCCGGCCGCCTAGTTCGCCGCCGCAGCAACCCGGGGGGCAGGGCATGCGTCGCCGAGCCAATGCTCCCTCCGCCTCCTGGGCTTCGTCAGCCCTTGCAGGGGCTCGCGGGGCCTCCGGGTTCCAGCCCTGCGTGCTTCTTTCGCACCAGCACGGGCTGGTTGTCGCCTGCTATCAATACCCTTCTTCGGCGCTGGTATTGGCTGGCTATCGGGACCGGGCTTCGCGCCTGGGCACGAGACAGCGCGAGCCCTCGTGCCTGGGTTTGCGGTGAAGCGCCGAGGAATCGTTATCTGAACCACCCGAAAAACTGCCCGACGGCCTTGCCTAATGGTCTTGCACGATGGTCTTGCCCGATGGAAAGGCCGGGCCCGGTCCAAATTTCCGTACGGTTCAAGTTTTTTGTCCCAGGCGGGCCGTTGCGGGTGCGGGTTCAAGGTTTTTTACCCTTCCGCCTGCTGGCGCGGCCGCGCAGGAAAGAAAAATGATGCCACATCAATTTGATTTCACAGGACAAACATATTTTATTCGTTTCGTCGGCGAGTTTGGCACGATGGATGCTATATGAAAAGCATCCTTCTTTTGCACAACGAGAAACAACAGGCTCCCGGGGCGGTCCCGCGGAGCCTTTCTCGTTTTTGGCGTCCTGCGCGGAGAACCGGGGCCGGGGCACGGCGGGAGCGCCCCCGCCGAAGAACGTCTCAGGGGGCGGCGCGGCAAGGGCTGGCCTCGGCCGACTGGGCACCCGCGCCCGGCATCCGCATTGGCATCCCTACTGGCACCCGCACTGGGCACCCGCACTGGGCACCCGCAGTACAAGCCGACAACCGACCGTGCCCGCAGGGGATTCGGCCGCCGCTTTCGCGCTGCCCCCGCCTGCCACGGGCCTGCATGTGCTGGCCCTGTGTCGCGCCGGGCCGCATCAGAGCCTCGGGCCACTTTGCGCCGCATCCGGGCCAATCCCGCCGAAGCGGCAACGGGCAGCGGGACGGCACCGGAAAATAGGTATTGCCGGACAGTGTGTTATCGTTCTTCCCAGGGTCGAGTTATAAAAAAAAGCAGATTTGGCCCCGCCAGCGGCGGGAAACCCCTTGCCCTATTCCCCTCTTTTTTGTAGGTGAATACCCAGGGTCCAGGTCCTGCGACCCGTCCATCCTCATTGGGGCGGCACGTGCTACCCAATACTCAGCCGGCCCCCGGCGCATGTGCGCCGGGGGCTTTGCGTTGCCGCGAGGCCCGGCCCGTGCGTTCGACGATTGGGCGACGGACCCCGCCCGGCCCTTGCCCCCGCCCGCCCGGAGGGGTATGCACGCACAAGCGCAACCCCAAAGCTAGGAGCGACCATGCTGCGCGTGTTTCCCCTGCTCGCCCTCGCCGTGGCGGCGTACAACTACTACGCCTTCCTCGACCCCACCTTCCTGAACGTCCATCCTTTCAAGATGGTGCTGCCC
>JBFWJM010000125.1:0-8737 GCA_050253205.1 Desulfovibrionaceae bacterium | reverse complement strand
GGCGTTCTCCTTGGTGCGTGCGCACCGATCGGTAGTATCGTGGTCAGTGCGCCCGTGGCGCGTTTTTTCCGTCAACGGTGCCTGGGAGCCGACGAACGGCTTTTAACACCTTTTGTTAGGGTAATTGGTACTGGAATAGTTGAGAAAGTCAAGGGCAACCCGGGGGCTGGGAGCGCCCTCGCGCAGGGGCCCGGGGCAAGGGTGTGGAGCCGTCTTGCCCAGGCCCTTGATTTGCGGTATCCGGTGGCCCATGCATGAAATGTCGCTCGTGGAGAGCATCATGAACATCCTGGCTGACGAGAAGGCCAAGCGCGGCCTGGGGCGCATCACCCACGTGCGGCTGGTGAACGGCGCGCTGGCGGGCGTGGTCACGGATTCGCTGACCTTCGCCTGGGAGGCGCTGACCCCGGGCACCGAGTTCGAGGGCTGCGAGATGACCGTCACCGAAACCCCGCTCAAGCTTCGCTGCGAGTGCGGGGCGGAGTTCGCCCCCGAGAGCGTCAAGTACACCCCCTGCCCGGAGTGCGGGGCCCTGTTCGGCCACGAGGTGCTCGGCGGGCGGGAGTTTTTGATCGAAAACATCGAGGCCGAGGAAGCCCCCGGGGAGTAACCGTGCGGGCGTCCGTAAGAGCGCCCCGAGGAGCGCCGCCGCCCCGGGGTTCCGGCAAACCACTACCCAAAAGGAGAGGAGCGTGGAGATTCCCATCGTCCGAAACGTGCTGGAGGCCAACGACCGCATCGCCGACGAGCTGAAGCGGACGTTCGCCGAGCGGTCCATCCTCTGCCTCAACCTCATGAGCTCCCCGGGTGCGGGCAAGACCTCCATCCTGGAGCGCACCCTGGACGCGCTCAAGGGCGAGTTCCGGATGGCCGTGGTGGAGGGCGACCTGCAAACCGACAACGACGCCCGGCGCGTGGCCGCCACGGGCGCGCAGGCCGTGCAGATCAACACCGAGGGCGGCTGCCACCTCGACTCCTCCCAGGTGCAGGAGGCGCTGAAGAGCCTCGACCTCGACGGCCTGGACATCCTCTTCGTGGAGAACGTGGGCAACCTCGTGTGCCCGGCGGAGTTCTCCGTGGGCGAAGACCACAAGGTCACGCTGCTCTCCGTCACCGAGGGCGACGACAAGCCCGAGAAATATCCCCTCATGTTCCACATCTCCTCGGCCATGGTCCTGAACAAGGTGGACCTGCTGCCGTACGTGGACTTCGACCTGGGCGCGGCCACGGCCCACGCCAAGAAGCTCAACGCGGAGATCGAGGTCTTTCCCGTCTCCTGCCGCACGGGCGAGAACCTGGAGCAGTGGTACGACTGGCTGCGCGCCAGAAGGGCGGAGAAGAAATCGGCCTAGGCGCGTCGGCGCATGGCGGACACGGGGCGCGGGCGAAAACCGCGCCCTTTTCTTTTGCCCTAATTGCGCCGCTTTTCCTTGCGTCAGTGGTTTTTCGGGCTTATTCTGCGCCGAAACAACGGAGACGCCATGGCCATTCCCGTCAACGTCGCCTGCGAGGACCTGCTGCAATCCATCGCCGACGGCGTGTTCACCGTGGACCTGGACTTCAACGTGCTGTCCTTCAACGAGGCCGCCGTGCGCATCAGCGGTGTGCCGCGCGAGGAGGCCGTGGGGGCCAAGTGCTGGGAGGTCCTGCACTCCGACCTCTGCGACGGGGCCTGCGCCCTGCGCGAATCCATGCGCAGCGGCCAGCAGGTGGTCAACAAGTCGTGCTTCTTCGTCCGGCCCGACGGCGAGCGCGTGCCCGTGTCCATCTCCGCTGCGGCGCTGCGCGACTCCGGCGGCAGGATCACGGGCGGGGTGGAGTCGTTCCGCGACCTGACGGACATCCACATCATGCGCCGCCGCGTGCAGGAGACCTACTCCTTCCAGGACATCGTGGGCAAGGGCCAGGCCCTGGCGCGCATCTTCCAGATCATGCCGCAGGTTTCCCAGAGCGAGGCCACGGTGCTGGTGCTGGGCGAGTCGGGCACGGGCAAGGAGCTTTTCGCCCGGGCCATCCACTCCCTCTCCCGCCGCAAGGACGGGCCCTTCGTGGCCGTGAACTGCGGGGCCCTGCCCGACACGCTCCTGGAGTCCGAGCTCTTCGGCTACAAGGCCGGGGCCTTCACCGATGCGCGCAAGGACAAGCCCGGGCGCTTCGAGCTGGCCCGGGGCGGGACCATCTTCCTGGACGAGATAGGCGACCTGCCCGGCAAGCTCCAGGTGAAGCTGCTGCGCGTGCTCCAGGAGAAGAGCTACGAGCCCCTGGGCGGGGTGGATTCCGTGGCTGCGGACGTGCGCGTCATCGCCGCCACCAACCGCAACCTGGAGGACCTGGTGGCCGAGGGGGGCTTCCGCCAGGACCTCTACTATCGGCTCAACGTGGTGACCCTGCGGCTGCCCGCCCTGCGCGAGCGGCGCGAGGACCTGCCGCTGCTCATCAGCCACTTCATCACGCGCATGAACGCCGAGCAGGGCAAGGCCCTGGAGGGCGTGTCCGAGGACGTGCTGGCGCTGTTCATGCGCCACGACTTTCCGGGCAACGTGCGGGAGCTGGAAAACATCCTCGAATTCGCCTTCATCCTCTGCCCGTCGGGGTTCATCCAGATGGAGCACATGCCGGACTCCATGCAGGCCGCCGGCCTGCGCCGCGCGGAGGAGCCGCAGTTCTCGGGCACCCTGGAGGAGATCAAGTGCAAGGCCGTGCTCCAGGCGCTGGAGCGCAACAACGGCCGCAAGATGGCCACCTGCCGCGAGCTCGACATCTCCAAGGACACCCTGCGGCGCATGCTCGGCAGGTGCAGTCTCTCGGGCGAATAATGCGCCATGGCCCCCCGGGGCAGGCTCGTTTTCCTCCCTTCGGGGTGTGTTCCAATAGTGGGACATGTCTATTACCTGCCGAAATCATGACATGTTTTTGATTAGGCACGGCGCGTGCTACCTTCTGGCATGGCGGATCTCAAAGGAAAACAACGGGGCGAGCCATGATCGTCTGCCTTGCCTGCTACGAGGACCGCCTGGCATCCGTGTTCGAGAACGCGGCCGAATACAAGCTCTTTGAATTCGACGATTCGGGAAACATTTACCCCGCAGGCCACCTATCCCTTCCCTCAAAGGACCCAACGGACAGGACATCCGCCATAATGGCCTGCGGGGTATCATTTTTGGTGTGCGGCGCCGTGAGCTGCCGCACGCGCAACTCCATCGAGTCCTCGGGCATGGCGGTGGCCCCGTTCGTCAAGGGCTCGGTGGACGACGTGCTCCAGGCGCTCAAGACCAACACCCTGCACACCCTGGCCATGCCCGGCTGCCGGGTGGGGCGTTGCGGCTGCCGCCGGATTTGACATTGCCCGACCAGTGACTACTTCCGATCATACGGCGGAGCGCATGGCGCCGCTCCGTTTCCGATCCACCGCATCTTCAAGGAGACCAAGATCATGAGCGACGCCTGCGGTTCCTGCCCTTCCGCCTCGCCCGACGGCGGCTGCGGCTCCAGCGAGGGCTGCCCCTCCGGCCAGGACCAGAAAATCGTCAAGACCCTCTCGCGCATCAAGCACAAGCTGGTGGTCATGTCCGGCAAGGGCGGGGTGGGCAAGTCCACCGTGGCCGTGAACCTGGCGGCCGCCCTGGCCCTGGCGGGCAAGAAGGTCGGCCTGCTCGACGTGGACGTCCACGGCCCCTCGGTGCCGCGCCTGCTCTCGCTTTCCGACGCCAAGCCCCACATGGGCCAGGATTTCATGGAGCCCATTCCCTGGGGCCGCAACCTCTGGGTCATGTCCCTGGGCTTCATGCTGCCGAGCCCCACCCAGGCCGTGATCTGGCGCGGGCCGGTGAAGATCGGGCTCATCCAGCAGTTCGTGCGCGACGTGGCCTGGGGAGACCTCGACTACCTCGTGGTGGACTGCCCTCCAGGAACCGGCGACGAGCCCCTCTCCGCGCTTCAGACCCTGGGCACGGACGCCCAGGCCGTGGTCGTGACCACGCCGCAGGGCGTGGCCGTGGACGACGTGCGCCGCTCCGTGAGCTTCGTGGGCGAGGTGGGCAACAAGGTCCTGGGCATCGTGGAGAACATGTCCGGCTTCGCCTGCCCGGACTGCGGGGCCGTGCACGAGATATTCGGCTCCGGCGGCGGCGAAAAGCTGGCCGGGGAGATGAAGGTGCCCTTCCTGGGGCGCATCCCCATGGACCCGGAGGTCATGCGCAGCGGTGACGAGGGCTACGTCTACGTGAAGACCGAGAAGGACTCCCCCTCGGCCAAGGCCATGGCCGACATCGTGCTCAAGGTCGTGGAAGCCACGAGCTAGAACCCGCGAGAACAAATCACAAGGCGGCCCCTCCCGGTTTCGGGAAGGGCCGCCTTTCTTGCTTCGGGCCTCGGCCGCGCACGGCCTGCCGGGCCGTTTGTCGAACTGTCTATCTCGCGATCATGGCCCGCAGGATGTCCACGCAGCTGGAGGCGTTGTGGCTCATGGCGTTCAGGCAGTCCACGTAGTGGATGAGCTGGTAGATGTCCTTGAAGTCCATGTCGGAGTTGTAGACCTCGCGGGTCAGGTCCGTGGCCAGCTCGCGCACGTGGGCGCGCATGGAGCGCACCTTGCAGTAGGCCTGCTTGGTGCCGTCCCGGTCTATGGACCGGCCGTTGATGAGGTCGAGCGTGGCATGCAGGGCCGGGCCCAGCAGCTTGGTGGACTGGCGCACGCCGTCGGTGATGTCCACCAGGTGGCGCTGGTACGCGGTGGGGATGGTCACCCGGCGCATGGCCAGCCAGTTGAGCGCCTCCTGGGCGCTGTCGAGGATATTGTCCTGCTTGTTCGTGTAGTTGAGGAACAGCGTCTTGTCCACGGCCATGAACAGGCGGCGGGGCAGGTGGTTGCGGATGCGCCGCTTGATCTTGTCGGCCTGGTGCTCCACCACGCCCACGGCGTCGGCCAGTTCCTCCACGTCCTTGCAGGTGCCGCCCGTGATGTAGCACTCCTGGGCGTCGTTGATGATCTCGATGCACTCGTCGATCTTGTTGTAGTGATCCACGAGGCCCTCCAGGGGGGAGCGGCTGACCAGCAGGCCTGCGAATGGAATCTTCTTCAGCATATATTCTCCTTGTGGAAAGATGGATTACAAACAGATCCAGTGGAGGATTTCGTAGAACACGATGCTCGTGAACGCGGCCACGGGCACCGTGAGCACCCAGTAGAGCACGATCCTGCCCAGCACCCGGAAGTCCACCGCCGAGAACCCGCGCGCCAGGCCCACGCCCACCACGCCGCCCACGGCCGCGTGCGTGGTGGAGACGGGCAGCCCGAGGTTGGAGGCCACGAGCACCGTGGACGCCGCGCCGAAGTCCACGGCGAAGCCGCGCGTGTTGGTCAGGGTGGTGATCTTCTGCCCCACGGTGGACATGACCTTGTGCCCCAGGGCGGTGATGCCCGCGGCGATGCCCACGCCGCCCAGCATGAGCATCCAGATGGAGACCCCGGCCGTCTCCACCACCTGGTGCTCCCGGGCGATCATGTAGATGGCCGCCACGGGGCCGATGGCGTTGGCCACGTCGTTGGCCCCCTGGGCCAGGGCCACGTAGCACGAGGTGCCCACCTGCATCCTGCGGAAGACCAGCTCCACGGCCTCGGCCCCCTGTTCCACATTGAGCGTCAGCCGGGCCATGGCCGCACGCCCGCCGAGCCAGGTGAGGAAGGAGAGCGCCAGCGCCAGGAGCGTGGCCCCCGCCCAGCCGAGGTCCAGCTCCTGGCCCACCGGGGTCTTGAACAGGAAGGAAAAGCAGATCAGCGCCACGGTGAGCGCGGCCCAGCGCGGGCCCCAGCGCTTGGCCTGGAGGATGAATTCCTTCTTGTAGAGGATGTAGTGGCGGATGTGGCTGAAGATGGCGAAGGCGATGGTGGCGGCGAAGAAGGGCGAGACCACCCAGCTGAGGACGATGCCGCCCATCTTGGCCCAGTTGACCACGCCAGGCCCGCCCGCCACGAACCCGAAGCCGAGGATGGCCCCGACGATGGAGTGGGTGGAGGAGACGGGCAGGGAGGTCAGCGTGGCCACCAGGACCCAGACCCCGGCGGCCAGCAGCGCGGCGAACATGCCCACCATGATCACCGCCGGGTCGGCTATCTGCCCGATGTTCACGATGCCCTTGGCCACGGTCTTGGTGACGTGGGAGCCGAGGAACACCGCGCCGGTGAAGTTGAGGATGCCCGCTATCCAGACCGCCTGCTTGACGGTGATGGCCCGCGCTCCCACTGCGGAGGCCATGGAGTTGGCCACGTCGTTGGCGCCGAGGTTGAAGGCCATGAGAAACCCGGCGCCGATGGAAAGCCAGAGGAACAAGTCGAAGATGTTGGATTCCATTCTTCCGTCATTGGGCCGCGGGGGCCGTGGTGTTGGGGGTTTTGGGGGCGGGGGCGGTCTTGAGCACGAAGCGGAAGCAGGTGGTTTCCGGGGCGTCCGCCCGGGGCAGGCAGGCGATCTCCCCGCCGTAGTTCTCCACGATCTGCCGGCAGATGGCCAGGCCGAGCCCGGCGGAGCCGTCCCCGGTGACGGCGTTTTCGTCCACACGGTAGAACCGCTCGAAGATGCGCTCGCGGTGCTGCTCGGCGATGCCGCCGCCAGCATCGCAGACGTGGAACACGGCGCGCTCGCCCTCCAGTTCGGCGCAGAGGGTGATGGCGCTGTGCTCCGGGCCGTACTTCACGGCGTTTTCCACGAGGTTGTGCAGCACGTGGAGCAGGCCTTCGGCGTCCGCGCGGACGAAGACGGGCTCCTCCGGCAGCTCCACCTCCAGGCGCATGTGCCGCGTGGCCGCGTGGGGGGCGAGGTTGGCCGCCGCCTGGCGGAGCACGGCGCAGGCGTCCACGGGCCTGCTGCGCCGGGCCTTGAGCTGCTCGGACTTGGCCAGGGCCAGCAGGCTGGTGATGACCTCGGCCATGTGCTTGGAGTTGCGCACGATGATGGAGAGAAATCCCCTGGCGGCCTCGGGGTCGTCCGGGGGGGAGGCGAGCAGGGTTTCGGCATAGCCCCGGATGGAGGTCAGCGGGGTGCGCAGCTGGTGCGAGGCGTTGGCCACGAAGTCGCGCAGCATGCGCTCGCTGCGCTTGGCCTCGGTGACGTCGCGCAGCACGAGCACGAGCTTGCGGCCGCTCTCCCCGGCCGTGAAGGCCACGGCGCTGACGTCCAGGTGGCGGCCCCCGGTGGCGGCGAGGGAGGTCTCGGCCGGGGCCGGGCCGCCCTCCCGGAGCACCCGTTCCACCACATCCTGGATGGCCAGTTCGCGCGTGGCCTCCAGGGGCGTGCGGCCCACGTAGCCCGCCACCTGCGGAAACATCTCGGCCATGGCCCGGTTGAAGGATTCGATGTGGCCCTGGGCGTCGAGCACGAGGACTCCCTCGGTCAGCCCCTCGAACATGGCCCGCAGCCTGCCGCGCTGGTCCTCGATGGTGGAGACGTGGTGCTCGATGCTCCTGGCCATGGCGTTGAGCGCGTCGGCCAGGGGGGCGAACTCCTCGGCTGGCACCTCGCGGATGCGCCGGGAGTAGTCGCCCTGGCCCATGTCGTGCGCCATGGCGGAGAAGGCGGTGATGGACCGGGACACGGAGCGGCTGAGGACCACGAGCAGCAGCCCGGCCACGCCGAGCACCCCGCAGAAGAGCAGCAGCAGGTTCACGCGCAGCGCGTCCACCCGCTCGCTGACCTCCGAGAGGGGCACGGCCAGGCGCACGTAGCCCCCCGGGAGCCCGGCCACGGGCGGCACGCCCACGGCCGCGTAGAGCATGTCCCGGCCGAGGGTGGCGCTGAAGCGCCTGCTGGTGGCCATGTCCGTGGTGCTGGCCCCGAGGATCTCCGGGCGCTGGCTGTGGTCGTCCATGAGCTCCAGGTCGCCGTGCCCGACCATGGAATCCGCCAGGACGCGCCCCTCGGAGATGAAGGTCACGCGGGTGCCCAGGCGCTGGCCCAGCTCCTTGACCCAGGCGTCGAAGGCCTCGGCGGTGTCGAACCCCTCATGGTGGACGACGAGCCACTTGACCGTGGCCAGCTCGCGCCGGGCGCGGTCCAGGGCGTCGTGCTCCAGGTCGGTGTTCACTGCCTGGGTGGCCACGATGAAGACCGTGGCCATGGCCGCCAGGAACAGGCCGATGGTTCCCAGGAGCAGTCGTGTTCTGATGGTGCGCAGGGGCATGTCGGGTCGCTTCCTCACGTGGCTTCGGGGCGCGGACGTTTCCGCGCATCCCGAGGGCGGCTCTAGCATCCCGCAGGAAACGTGACGAGTGCGTAACATGTTTGTCACGCAAACGTAACAAAAAAAGCGGGCGGGGGTGCTGGCCGCGTCCGTCCGGGCCCGCTTCCGAAAGCCCGGGGCCAACGAGACCAATCAAAAGGAAAAGCCGATCCGACCCCGGGAAGGGGCGGACCGGCATGATGGTGTGCTCCGGAGGGGCTGGGCCGCCTCCGGGCGGCGTCAGATGCCGCGCATGCAGTCGAAGAGTTCCTCGGAAACCTCCACGCGCACGACCTCGTTCTCGATGGTCACGCGGACGTTGAGCTCCGGGATCAGGGCCATGTCGTCGGCCACGTTCTCCCACTTCTTCTTCAGGGTGTCCGGGGTCTGCCCCATCTCGAACAGCTCCTCCGCAGGCCAGCTCTCGGCGACTTTCCAGCTCTCCATGGTCCTTGCTCCTCGTCCCGGCGGCGCTTGGCGCTCAGCCGAGGTATGTCTTGCGGTTCATGCCCAGCAGGCAGAA
>JBFWJM010000124.1:0-8972 GCA_050253205.1 Desulfovibrionaceae bacterium | reverse complement strand
TTGGCCAGGTTCTGGGTGGCTTCGCGGCCGGGCTCGAACTTGGTCACCTTCTTGATGATGAAGAGGATGATGAGCAGCAGCGCCGGGCCGGAGCAGAACGCGGAGGCCAGGAAGCGGGCGGCCAGGATGGCCGTCAGCCAGTAGTGGCGGCCGGGCAGGCCCTGGTACAGGAAGGCCGTCACCGTGTGGATGGAGAACGCCCAGACGATGGACAGGTACACCAGCGGCTTGACCCACTTGGGGTGGGGCATGCGGCGGCGGTCCGTGCCGAGGCAGGTCCAGCCGACGATCAGGTTCAGGAACAGATAGCCGTTCAGCACGATCATGTCCCAGAACAGGATCGAGTTCGGGGTCGGGTGGAAGATGATGTTCAGCATGCGTTGCGGCTGGCCGAGGTCGACCACGACGAAGAGCATGCACATGAGGCAGGCGCCGATGGCCATGAACTCGCCGAAGATGACCAGGTGCTTGTACTTCTTGTAGTGGTGGAAGTAGTACGGCAGCACGATCATCACGCCGGAGGCGGCCACACCCACGAGGTAGGTCAGCTGGGCGATGTAAAATCCCCAGGAGACGTCGCGGCCCATGTCCGTGAGGGTCAGGCCCTCGGAGAGCTGCCACATCCAGACGGCCGCGCCGCAGGTGATCATCACCAGCAGGAGCAGTATCCAGGCCCAGTATTTCGGGCTTCCCTTAAGAGCTTTTTCCAACATGCCGGCCTCCTATATGATGTAGTAGACGCCCGGCTCGGTGCCGACCGACGGTTTGCGGCGGATGGTGAAGTTCTCCCGCAGGACCTTGCGGACCTCGGAGTTCTCATCGGCCAGGTCGCCGAAGGTGAGTGCGCCGTCGGATGCCTCCACACATGCGGGCATGAGGCCCATGGAGAGCCTGTCCACGCAGAAGTTGCACTTCTCGACCACACCCTTGGTGCGCGTGGGGAACGCCATGTTCAGCTCGTGCAGGTGGGGGCGGGGGTCCATGAAGTTGAAGCTTCTCGCGCCGTAGGGGCAGCCTGCCATGCAGTAGCGGCAGCCGATGCAGCGGTGGTAGTCCATGGCCACGATGCCGTCCTCGCGCTTGTAGGTGGCCTTGGTGGGGCACACCCGCACGCAGGGCGGGTTCTCACAGTGGTTGCACAGGAGCACGTACTCGCGGGAGCTGACCTCCTCGCCCGGGAAGTTGTTGTGCTTCTCGGTGAAGACCGCGTGGAAGTGGTCGCCCCAGATCCACTTGATCTCCTGCTTGCCCTCGATGTGCGGGACGTTGTGCCAGGTGTGGCAGGCGTGCTCCAGCTTCTCGATCTGTTCCTTGGTGTTCACCTTGCGGGTGTCGATGACCATGGCCCAGCGTTTCGCCGTGAGCGCGTCCTTATTCTTCGTCGGTCCGGACGGCCCGGAGGCGAGCGCTGCGGCCGGGCTGAAGCACAGCCCCGCAGCGGCCGAGAGGCCGACGAACTTGAGGAAGTTTCTTCTAGTGTCCTTCATTGTACCCCTCCGGCTGGATATGGCAGTCCCAGCAGTAGGGATCCGCCGCCGCCACCTCGTGGCACTTGTCGCAGAACTCCGCCTTGCTGGTGTGGCACTTCATGCACGTGCGCTGCAGGCTGATCTCGTAGCTGACTCCGGCGGAGCTCACGTAGGTTCTCTCGCCGTCCCGGAGCGCCCAGTCGCGCCATTCGTCCAGCAGCTTCATGTGCTTTTCGCGCATGAACTCCTTGGACTCGATGCAGGTGGTCTGCTCGAAGCCAGCAGCCTTCATCTGCTCCTCGGTGGGCAGCTTGACCTCGGGCTCGGAGTAGGCCGGGGTGAGCTGGTTGTACGCGAACGGCGCCAGGATGATGCCGAAGAACGCCGCAAGCCCGATCAGGGTGCGCTTGATGTAGTATGATTTCGCCATGTCGCTTAGCCCTCCTGCCCCGGCGGGGTCCAGTCGTCATCCTCGTCCTCGAAGCCGGGCAGCGGCTCCTGGCGCAGGTTCATGGTCCGCTCCTGCTCGCCTTCGAGGATCAGCGCGTTGCCGATGAGCTCATGCACGCCGCAGATCTGCACGCCGGGCGCCCAGTAGTCCGCCAGGGGGATGAGGGTGGCGCGGTCGATGGCGCAGACGCAGGCCATCATGTTCACGCCGTGCTCCTGCTGCACGTGGCGCAGCGCCGCGCCGCGCGGCAGGCCGCCGCGCAGGCGGATGTCCATGATCTCGTCCGTGTTCAGCCCGGAGCCGCCCGCGCAGCAGTAGGTCTGCTCGCGGATGGTGTTCTCGGGCATCTCGTGGAACGTGGGGCAGGCCGCCTTGAGGCAGGTGCGGGGCTCCTCGAACAGGCCCATGCCCCGCGCGGGGTTGCACGAGTCGTGGAAGGTCGGGATGATGTTCGCGTTGCGGCTCGGGTCGAGCTTGAGTTTGCCGTGCTTGATGAGGTCTGCGGTGAACTCGGTGATGTGCACCATCTTGGTGGCGGAGGCGTTCTTGAACACCGTGCCGGTGATGGGGCTCACGGGGGTGGTCATCTGCGGGCCCTGGATGTTGGCGTTCATCGTGTCCATGTACTGGTTGATGACGCGCCACATGTGGCCGCACTCGCCGCCGAGGATCCACTTGCAGCCCAGGCGGTTGGCCTCGGCGTACATCTTGGCGTTCAGCTTCTTCATGGTCTCGTTGCCGGTGAAGAGGCCGAAGTTGCCGCCCTCGGAGGCATAGGTGGACCACGTGTAGTCCAGGTCCAGGTAGTGGAAGAGGATCAGGTAGCCCATGAAGGTGAAGATGCCGGGATCGGCGAAGGCATCGCCCGAGGGGGTGATGAAGAGGATCTCGTGGCCCTTCTCGTTCAGCGGCGCCTTCACGCGCACGCCCGTGACCTCCTCGATGTCGTCGACCATGAACTCGACGATGTCCTTGAAGGCGTGGGGCTGGATGCCCAGGTGGTTGCCGGTGCGGTTGCAGTTGGCCACCGGCTCCATGATCCAGTTGATGTTGATGCCGACCAGGTGCAGCAGCTCGCGCGCCATCATGGTCACTTCGGCGGTGTCGATGCCGTAGGGGCAAAACAGCGAACAGCGCCTACATTCCGTGCACTGGTAGAAGTAGATGAACCACTCCTTGAGCACGTCCTCGGTCATGACGCGGGCGCCGGTGAGCTTGGTCATGATCTTGCCCGCGAGGGTGAAGTCCTTGCGGTAGATGGAGCGCATGAGCTCCGCGCGCAGCACGGGCATGTTCTTGGGGTCGCCGGAGCCGATGAAGTAGTGGCACTTGTCGGCGCAGGCGCCGCAGCGCACGCAGATGTCCATGAAAATCCTCAGGGAGCGGAACTTGTCGAGGCGCTCCTTGAAGCCCTGGTGGATGATGTCCTGCCAGTTGGGGGGCAGCTTCCAGTCCTCGTCGGAGGGCACCCACTCGCGCGGGTTGGCCATGGGCAACCCCTGCTTCATGAGGTACTTGATGATTTCGGGCTTGGCCGGGTAGGCCCAGTTGCCCGCCGACGTGTCCGCCTTGATGTCCATCCAGTTCTTGGACGGCGGATCGTAGTTCAAACTCTTGATGAGTTCCTTCGGTTTCATATCCATATGTCGTATCTCCGGTGGCGAAAGGGTGAACGCGGTCAGCCCCTAGCCTTCTGCTTCCGCCGGATTGGCGTTTTCGGGGTTGTCCAGCGGCAGGCCCGCCTCGGCCATGGGCACGCCGAAATCCTTCTCGTAGGAGGCGTAGGAGTGCGGCTTGATGTCCGGGTTCCACGGGTTGGTGTGGTGGCGGAAGCGGTTGTCGTTGGGCAGGTTCCTGGTGGGCGAGAGGAACACGCCGCCCAGGTGCATGAGCTTGGAGAAGGGGAAGTAGACCATCAGGGTGGAAACCAGGAACACGTGGACGAAGAAGGCCACGTTCACCTGGGCGAAGTCCAGGTGGGCGAAGTTGAAGGTCACGAGCGCCATGGTGATGGTCTTGATGGAGATCACGTCCACCTTGACGAAGTAGCGCATGTAGATGCCGGAGAGCACGACGGCGATGATCAGCAGCAGGGGGAAGTAGTCCGTGACCAGGGAGATGTAGCGCACCTTGGCGTCCCAGAGGCGGCGGCCCAGCAGGAAGAGCAGGCCGGCCAGGATCAGCGCGTTGGACATGTAGAAGGTGGGCACGCCGATCTGCATGATGCCGTCGCCGAACTCCAGCCACTCCAGCGGCAGGGGAACGGGGTTGGTGAACAGGCGGAAGTGCCGGAAGAAGATCATCACGAAGCCGTAGTGAAACAGCAGGGCGAAGATCCACAGCCATTTGGAGGACGCGTAGCCCACGGTTCCGGCTTCCTTGTTCAGCTCCACGCGCGTGTTGCGGAACAGGGAGCGGAAGGTGAGCACCTCAAGCGCCATGCGGATGACCGTCTGCGGGCCGGAGGAGGGGTTGTCCCATTTGTTCTGCTTGATCCAGTCAAGCGACTGCTGCTGCCCGCCCGTGGTCGGAATACGGAACGGGACCGGGCTTTTGATCCATTTGAGGATCTTGTACGTAAATCCTGCCAGGAAGATGATGACCGCCGTGAGCGGGACACACACACCGAAGAAGGTCTGCAAGTGTGCGGCTCCGACCCCAACCAACGGGATCAACACCAAGGCAAAGACGAAAATGAGTGAGTACAATGCATTCATCTACCGTCACCTCGCTGTTGTATCGCTCCGGGCAGAGCCATGCCCGGACCTTATGAGTCGTCGGCCCCAGTGGCCGTACTGTCCACGATGAGTTTCGCGCGCCGGAGCAGGTTGTGCTGGGCGAGTTTCACTTCCTTGACCCGGCTGTCGTACACGACCTGCCGGGCCTCGGCGTACTGGTCGAAGGCCAGCAGCGCCAGGTTGTCGATGCGCGTCTCGAAGCCCATGAGCTCTTCGAGCCGACCCTCTGCGGCCAGTTCCTCGCGGAACTCCTCGCGCAGGAGTTTCTTGAACAGGAAGATGAAGCTCAGCGCCTGGGACGGCTTGAAGTTCTGCACCGCGCGTATCTTGACCAGATATTCCAGCTCGCGGTTGACGCGTTCGGCGTCGTCCCAGGCGAGCAGGAGGTCAAGCAGGGACGTGACGGATTCGCCGATGGCCGCCCCAACGGGGTTGGCGAACCGGTTCTTCTGCGACTTCCAGACGGCCTGCGTCTCCTCGGGGTAGGTCCCCAGGACGAGGTCCGCCCACTTATCCGCAAGTTCGGCCCTTCGCGCGGCCAGACGGTCGAGAAACTGCACAGCGTCGTTCTCCAAACGTGTTCGTCCGCCACCTCTCCTGGCCCCCGCCGGGTGGACGAAACAGTGTGAAAATAGGAGCATGTGGGCTCCCGCCTCTTTTCCACATACGCCAGGAAAGGTCAAGGCGTTTACCGGACGAAACGGGCGGATTGCACGGGGAAAACGCTTTGGCTCGCGGGGGTTTCCGGCGCAGGGCGCGGTGCGGCCCCGGGGCACGGTTCTAACGCGTCAGGGCCGGGTCCGAGCCGTGGGCCCGGGCCAGGGAGGTGACGGCCCCGGCCAGCCGGAGCAGGCTTTCGCGGTCCGTGGCGGCGATGAGCGTGCGCGAGCCGTCGGTCCCGATCAGGGCGAGGGTCGTCTCCTCCCCCGGGTCCACGGACGCGAGGGCGGCGAGGTCCGCCACCATGCGCAGGGGCCGCTGCACGGCCACGCGCTCCTCGAAGGGCGCGCTGGAGTCGCACATGAAGCCCCGGAAGCGGCAGGGGTCCGGGTTCCAGCTCGGCCGACGGTATTCGTAGTCCACGTACTCGCCCTCGAACACGAGCAGCGAGGCCGTGACCCGGGCGGCGAGGCTGCCCTTGGCGTGGCCGGGGGCGCGCAGAGAGGGGCCGAGCTCGGCCAGCAGCTCCAGGGCCCGCTCCGGGGTGGGGATGTCGATGCGCTCCTCAATCCGGGCTTCCCCGTCCGCCGTGGCGTCCGTTGTGCCCATTGTGCCCATTGTACCTGGCCCGGCGCGCTCCGGGGCCGTCCTGCCCGCGCAGGCCGAAAGCGCGCAGACGAGCAGCAGCGCCAGTAGCGCCGCGAACCGCGGAAGGGCCGTGGACCTTGCGAAGGCGAGAAGCCTTGCGGAGACGGGGAACACACGCATGCTTGCAGGTTACGCCCGGCCCCGTTCCGGCGCAAGGCGGGAGTGCGCGTTTTCGGGGGGATGACGCCTCGCCATGCCAATTGTCGCCTCGCTATGCGAATTGCCGATGGTCGGCGAGGTGCCGCGCTCCACCGGGTGCCGCGCTCGGCGAGGTGCCTTGCCCCGGCCATGTGGCAGCCATCAAGCCGCATGCCCACCCCAAACGCGCCTGGCGTCCGGCCTTTCCGTTCCCGGCCCGCCGTTTTCGCATTCCCTGCGGTTTTGATTCTTCCGGCGGTCTGCTAAAGTGACCTGAACCGGACCCGCCCGCAACAGCCGAACCCCGGAGGAGAACCCGTGCGCTACACCGGCATCAACCACCTGGCCATGGCCACCGGCGACATGAACGCCACCATCCGCTTCTGGCGCGACCTGCTGGGCATGCGCCTGGTGGCCGCCCTGGGCCGCCCAGGATACCGCCACTACTTCTTCGAGATTTCCGCGCAGGACATGATCGCCTTCTTCGAGTGGCCGGGGGTGGAGCCCGGGCCCGAGAAGGACCACGGCGCGCCCGTCACCGGGCCGCACACCTTCGACCACGTGGCCGTGGGCGTCGGTTCGGACGACGACCTCTGGGAGCTCAAGGCCCGGCTGGAGGCCGCGGACGTCTGGGTTTCCGAGGTGGTGGACCACGGGTTCATCCACTCGATCTATTCCTTCGACCCCAACAACATCGCCATCGAGTTCAGCGCGCCTGTGCCGGGGCTGGACCCGCGCGCGCGGCCCATCACGGCGGACTCCGAACCCGTGGCCGAGGCGCTCGCCGGGGCCGAGCCGCAGGCCGGGGCCTGGCCCGCGCCCGCCGCGCCCATCCCGCCCGGGGGGCGCGTGGTCTACGAGGGCATGGGCTCCGAGCTGGCCGAGGGGCTCAAGGAGCCCGGTCAGGAAGATGCCTAACGGGCCGTTCGGATACGCCGCCGCGCCGCGCTCCGCGCACTCCCGGCGGGGCCTGCCCGAGTGCGCGCCGTTCCCGCCCTTGGCGCGCGGTGGCTGCGGGCTATGCGGTCCATTGCCGCGCCGGGCCTTTGCCGGGCCGGGCTGTTCGCCAGGCCGGGCAGCCGTCGTGGCGGCATGGCGCCAGGGGCCTTTGTGCCGCCCAGCACCCCTGTCAATAGGGGAATCGCTTCCTTTTACCGCCCCTTTGCTGGGCTTTTTCATCCGGGCCCCAAAAGCCGTGTCATACTCCCTTGTGCGCCGCGTGTTGCGGTGCGCCTCGCCTGCGGGTTTGCAGGAAATCGAAAAAGGTATACAAGGAGTTTGACATGAGTTCGTACATTCCTTTCTGGGAGCCGAGAAAGCAGTGGGTGGAATATGAGGACGGCGGTTTCGAGCCAGTGAACCCGAACGAAAACATCCGCAACAAGAAGCGCGGCCAGGGCAGGCAGGACTGGTGGGTCGTGGACCAGCAGCCGGGCTGGCGGCCCGAGAAATACGCGAACACCAAACGGGGGCGGCAGGCGCAGTCCCAGTTCGGCTACGAGCCGAAGCCGCAGGACGAGGACTCCGGCAACGAGCGGACGCTGCCGCACTTCCCGAAAATGCCGGACTATGGCA
Organism: Desulfovibrionaceae bacterium; assembly: GCA_050253205.1. Lineage (GTDB taxonomy): Bacteria > Desulfobacterota > Desulfovibrionia > Desulfovibrionales > Desulfovibrionaceae > JAHJKV01. The sequence goes on along the minus strand of JBFWJM010000124.1, from coordinate 1,293 downwards.
ACGATGGAATGCTGACCACCGTGCCCATGCCGGAAAAGGGCAAGGGGCGGTTTCCCCAGCCCGATTTCGGAGCGAGGCCCGGCCTGCCAGGGGATGGCGGCATGACGGCAGGTCCGTTTGGTTTCCAGGGGGACGACATCCTGCCCTGGCGGAGCGCCCCGGCCAACCCCGCCGGAGCAAAGGCACCGGGGCAACCGCCTGCCAAGGGGGCGGGCCAGCGCGCGGGTGCAACCCCGCCCAGTGCCGCCTTCCTGCCCGCCTCGGCGCGGGTGGATGCGGCCGCGAGGTTCACTGGGGAAAACAATCCCTCGGCTGGCAGGGATGCCGCTTCCCGGGCGGCTGCCGCGCATCAGGAGAACATCGACACCCGCCCGGCCCACCTCCGGCTCACGGGCAAGGCCATGGCGCAACTGGGGGGCGCGGCCGACGGCAAGGTGACGCTGCTGGACAACGACCTTTCGGCCATGCAGGAAGAGGGGCAGCAGGGCGCGCGGCCCGTGGCCCAAAATTCTGCGCCCCGCAACCCAGCGCAAGACGAGGCTGGGCGGGGTCGGGAAGTTCTCCCGGCGAACGAAGGCCCGCAGAAACAGGAACATGAAAAATTCGAAACGCTTGGAACGTTGTCTGAAAAATATGAATCCTGAACAGAGGGGTCGCGTGCCATTTCCTCCGGGGAAGGTGATCTCGGCGGGAAATCCTACGGATTGTACCAAATGACGAGCGAATATAAAGGAAAGCCGGGCGGAACAGTTCAGGAGTTTGTGACGTGGAAGGATTTTCCCCGGAAAAAGGAGTTCGAGGGCCTGGTTCCGGGGTCGCCCGCATTCGACAGCCAATGGAACGACTTTGCTGTTGCTCAGCCTGAAGAGTTTGCAGAGCTACAGAAGAGGTTCATTTTCGAGAAGCATTACAAACCCGTGGCAAAAGGTCTTTTGAAAGACGGAATCGACGCGGACAAGCATTCGAATACCTTGCAACAAGTGCTCTGGTCCACAGGGGTTCAGCACGGACCGGGTACGAACGTCGTTAAAAAGGCCGTGCAGCGGCTCAAAAATGAAGGCTGGTTTGATCCTTCCGGAAAAGATTTTGATGCCGAGCTGATCAATGCGATTTACGAGGAAAGGAAAGGCCGGTTCGATGGCTCTCCGGAAAGCACCAGAAAAAGTGTTCAAATACCATGTTGGCCTCCCGTGTAATCGAGGCCACAATGCCTCAAGCACGTAAGCACGTGTTAAGCCACAAGGAGGCCAACATGGCGAGACAGAAGGTATCACAATGGAGTGCGTTTGTGGA
>JBFWJM010000123.1:0-9087 GCA_050253205.1 Desulfovibrionaceae bacterium | reverse complement strand
GTGCACGGCTATGGCCCGCCTTGCGATGGCCAGGCCGAGGCCCGCGCCCTGGCCCGCGCCCTTGGCGGGTTCCTTGGCGGGTTCCTTGGCGGCCATGGTGCCCGAAGCCTCGCCCAGGCGCACGAAGGGGTCGAAAATACGTTGCAGGGCATCGGGCGGGACCCCGGGGCCCCGGTCCTCGATGCGTATGGTGCGCGCGTGCGCCGCTCCCTTTGAGCCGACTTCCACCCCCACGTCCACCCCCACATCCACCCCCACTTCCACCACCGTCCCGCGCGGGCTGTGGCGAACGGCGTTGCGCAGCACGTTCTCCAGCGCGCGGCGCACCAGCTCCGCGTCGCCCCGCACGGTGGCGCTAGCACCAGCCTCGTCAGTCTCGTCCTCCCCGGTGCCGCCGGGCAGGCGCAGGGCGATGTCCACGCCGTCCTGCCGGGCCTCGAAGCGGGCGTTGTTCACCACCACGCGCAGCAGCTCCATGAGGTCGAAGTAGTCGTCCAGGGTGGCCCCCTGGGCCTCCACGCGGGAGAGGGTCAGCAGCTCGCCCACCAGCTCGTCCATGCGCGAGGACTCCTGCTCGATGCGCCCCAGCAGGGCTTCCGTGCGCGAGGGATTCTGCCGCGCCAGGCCGATGGCCATGTGCATCCGCGCCAGGGGCGAGCGCAGCTCGTGGGAGACGTCGTGGAGCAGCTGCTCGCGCGACTCCACCAAGGCCTGCATGCGCCCGGCCATGACGTCGAAGTCGTCGGCCAGGTCCACGATCTCGTCGCGCCTTCGGCCCATGAGCGGCTTGAGCCGCACGCCGAGCCGCCCCTGGGCCAGCTGGCCGAAGCCCTCGCGCAGCCGCCACACCGGGGCCGTGAGGTACCAGGCCAGGGCCGCGCTGAAGAGCAGGCCGCCCAGGATGCCGAGCACCAGCAGCTCGGCCGGGATGTTCAGCGGGCCGGCCTTGCGGGGCTTGAAGAGGTCGGAGGTGTCGTAGCGCAGGGCGTAGGCCCGGCCATCGTCCAGGAACACCGTGCGCGTATAGAACGGGAACTCCGCGTCCTGGGGCTCCGGTACGGCGGGGGTCGCAGCCTGGCCCGTTGTCGGGGCCGTTGTCGGGGCCACGGGCTCCCAGGTGAGCAGCGGGCGCACCTTCCCGGGCCAGGATTCGAGCAGCATGGCCAACCCCTGCTCCCCGCCGAGCCGTAGCGCCGAAGCGGCCGAGCCGAGCTGGATGTCCGCCACGGACCGGGCCATGGCCACCTTCCACGGCTTGCGCTCGGGCGTGTCGTAGAAGGTGAAGATCACCCAGACCCCTTCCATGATGAAGATGAAGGTCAGCCAGAAGCTGATGAGAATCTTGCCGAACAGCCGCAGGCGCATCAGCGTCGCACCCGGTAGCCGATGCCGCGCACGGTCTCGATGGCCACGTCGCCCGCCCCGGCCTGGGCGAGCTTCTTGCGCAGGTTGCTCAGGTGCACGTCCACGCTGCGGTCGTATGGCTCGCGCGGGCGGCCCAGGGCGCGCTCGGAGAGCTCGTCCTTGCTGACCACCCTGTCCCCGGCCCGGAGCAGCAGCTCCAGGCAGTTGAATTCCGAGACGGTCAGGTCGAGGGGGGTCTGGTCCCACTCCACCCGGCGCTGGGCAGGGTGGAGCACGAGGCGGCCCAGGCGCAGCTCGCCCGCGCCCCCTGGCGCGCCTTCGCCCCCGCCGGAGGCCGCGCCCTCCCCGGTGCGCCGCAGCACGGCGCGCAGCCGGGCCACCAGCTCGCGCGGGTAGCAGGGCTTGGGCATGTAGTCGTCCGCGCCCATCTCCACCCCCAGCACCCGGTCGATCTGGTCGCCCTTGGCCGTGAGCATGATCACGGGCACGCGGCTGACGGAGCGTATCTCCCGCAGGACCTCCACGCCGCCCCTGCCGGGGAGCATGATGTCGAGGATCACCGCGTCGTACGCGCCGGAGAGGGCCTCGTCCGTGCCGTCGATGCCGTTGTGGACCACGTGCGTCTCGAACCCCTCGCTGTGCATGTATTCCGTCAGCAGGGTGCCCAGGTCCACGTCGTCGTCCACGATGAGAATGCGCGGGGGCTGCGTCATGTTCATCAAGTGACACAACTTTTACATTGTGGCGAGGGGTTTTGGCCCGGCATTACACTCTCTTTACACTCTCCAGGCATGCGCTTAACCCCCGGCCGGAGCAAAATACCGTAGGGTCCGAATCGTGGGCGGCGCTGCGCGCCGTGCACCAGGAAACCGAACCGCAACGCCGAAGGCGACGCAGGAGCGTACATGAGCACACCGGGCAATGGAAGATTCAAGGCGAGGCTGGCCAAGTGGCTGCTGGCGGCCCTCGTTCTGGCGGGGTTGGGAGTGGGCGCGAAGGTCTCCTTCTTTTCCCCCGAGGAGACCATGCAGTACCTCACGGCCACGGCGGCCAGGGCCGACGTGCGCGAAACCGTCCTGGCCACGGGCACCCTGGAGGCCTTCAAGCAGGTCAGCGTCGGGGCCCAGGCCTCGGGGCAGGTCAAGAGCCTCAAGGTCGCCCTGGGCGACGAGGTGAGGCAGGGCGACCTCATCGCCGAGATCGACGCGCAATCCCAGGAGAACGCCATGCGCATCGCCGAGGCGAACCTGGAAAACATGAAGGCCCAGCGCGCGGCCAAGGCCGCCACGCTCAAGCAGGCGGAGTCGGAATACCAGCGCCAGAAGGGCATGCTCACCGCCAGGGCCACCTCCCAGCAGGACTACGAGAGCGCACTGGCCACCCTCACCGAGACCAAGGCGGACATCGCCGCCCTGGACGCCCAGATCGTGGCCTCCTCCATCGACGTGGACACCGCCAGGGTGGACCTCGGCTACACCGACATCATCGCGCCCATGGACGGCGTGGTGGTGGCGGTGGTCACCAAGGAGGGCCAGACCGTGAACGCCGCGCAGTCCACGCCGACCATCGTCAAGCTGGCCCAGCTCGACACCATGACCGTGAAGGCCGAGGTCTCCGAGGCGGACGTGGTCCACGTGCGCCCGGAACAGCGCGTCTACTTCACCATCCTCGGCGAGCCGGACCGCAAGTACGAGGCCACGCTGCGCAGCATCGAACCCGCGCCCGACTCCATCGAGGACGAGGACACCACCACCAGTTCCTCGGACGAGGCCATCTACTACAACGCCCTGTTCGACGTGCCCAACCCGGACCGCAGGCTGCGCATCTCCATGACCGCCGAGGTGACCATCGTCCTCGACGAGGCGGAGAACGTGCTGACCATCCCCGAAGCCGCCCTGGGCACCACCGACGACCAGGGCCGCCACGGCGTGCGCGTGCTCGGCGCGGACGGCGCTCCCGAGACCCGCTGGGTGCGCACCGGCATCTCGGACTCGGTGAACGTCCAGGTGCTGGAGGGGCTCGACGAGGGCGAGCAGGTGATCCTCGGCGAGGCCGACGCCGAAGCCGTGCTTGAGCAGGAAGCCAGCCGCCACCGCGGGCGCATGCGCCTGTAACCGGGAGCGCCCATGCAGACAACCAGCACACCGCTCCTCCAGGTAGAGGCCCTGCGCAAGGAATACCCCGCCGGAGAGGGCACCATCGCCGTGCTCAAGGACGTGAGCCTGACCATCGAGGCCGGGGAGATGGTCGCCATCGTGGGCTCCTCGGGCTCGGGCAAGTCCACGCTCATGAACATCCTCGGCTGCCTCGACCAGCCCACCAGCGGCGAGTACCGCATCTCCGGCCGCAACGTGAGCGAGCTCGGCCCGGATGAACTCGCCCGGCTGCGGCGCGAGCACTTCGGGTTCATCTTCCAGCGCTACCACCTGCTGCCCTCGCTCACGGCCCTGGGCAACGTGGAGATGCCCTCCATCTACGCGGGCCTCTCCCCGGCGGCGCGACGCGAGCGGGCGGCCGCGCTCCTGGCCCGGCTCGGCCTGGAAGACCGCACCCACCACCGCCCGGGCCAGCTCTCCGGCGGGCAGCAGCAGCGGGTGAGCATCTCCCGCGCGCTCATGAACGGCGGGCAGGTCATCCTGGCGGACGAGCCCACCGGCGCGCTGGACAGCCACAGCGGGCAGGAGACCATGAAGCTCCTCACCGAGCTGAACGCCGAGGGCCACACCATCGTGGTGGTCACCCACGACATGGAGGTGGCGGCCTACGCCAGGCGGATCATCGAAATCCGCGACGGGGAGATCATCGCCGACAGGCCCGGGGACGGCGCGGGCGACGCCCCGGAAGCCGCCCGGGAGCAGGAACGCAGGCAAACCTTCCGGCCGGGGCAGGCCGGGGCCGCCACACGCTGGCTCGACCGCGCCCGCGAGCTGCTGCGCATGGCCCTCTCGGCCATGACCTCCCACAAGCTGCGCACCTTCCTGACCATGCTCGGCATCATCATCGGCATCGCCTCCGTGGTCTCCATGGTGGCGCTGGGCCAGGGCTCGCAGGAGCAGGTGCTCCAGAACATCAGCGCCATCGGCACCAACGTCATCGACATCTTTCCTGGCAAGGACTTCGGCGACCGCAACTCCGCCAACATCCACACCCTCGTGGCCGCCGACGCGGACGTGCTCGCCCGGCAGCCTTACGTGGACAGCGTGACCCCCAAGCTCTCCACCTCCGTGGACCTGCGCTACCGCAACGTGGACGTCACCGCCCAGGTCAACGGCGTGGGCGACCAATACTTCCGCGTCTACGGATACGAGATCGAAACAGGCAGGGCCTTTGGGGCGGACGACACACGGCGCATCCGCCAGGTGGCCGTCATCGACCAGAACACCAAGGAACGCCTCTTCGCGGACGGCGCCGACCCTCTGGGCCAGGTGATCATCCTCGGCAGCGTGCCGTGCAGGATCATCGGCGTCACCGCGCCCAAGACGACCATGTTCGGCAGCAGCGACACCCTGAACATCTGGGTGCCGTACACCACGGCCATGCACCGGATCATCGGGCAGTCGTACCTCGGGAACATCACCGTGCGCGTGATGGACGGCGCGCCCATGCAGGCCGCCGAGCAGGGCATCCAGAACCTCATGACCCGCAGGCACAAGCGCACGGACTTCTTCATCATGAACACGGACACCATCCGCAAGACCATCGAAAGCACCACCCAGACCATGACCCTGCTCATCTCCGCCATCGCGGTCATCTCCCTGGTGGTGGGCGGCATCGGGGTCATGAACATCATGCTCGTCTCGGTGACGGAGCGCACCGGGGAGATCGGCGTGCGCATGGCCGTGGGCGCGCGCAGGAGCGACATCATGAGCCAGTTCCTCATCGAGGCCGTGCTCGTCTGCCTGCTGGGGGGCGTGCTCGGCATCGGCCTGGCCCTGCTGGCCGGGTTCGCCCTCTCCCAGAGCTCCAGCGGCTACACCATGGCCTACTCCAGCACCTCCATGGCCACGGCCTTCCTCTGCTCCACGCTCATCGGCGTGGTTTTCGGCTACCTCCCGGCCCGAAGCGCCGCCCGCCTCAACCCCGTGGACGCCCTCGTCCGCGAATAGACAACGAGAATCCCATGCGACGCACTCCCACCCATCCGCTCTTTCTGTCGCTGCTGCTCGTCCCGCTGCTGCTCGGGGGCTGCGGAGCCCTGCTGCGCACGGAATACGTCCGCCCCGAGACAGCCGCCCGCCAGCAGTGGGCCGCCGAAACGGCCCTGGAGAATTCGGCGGCCTCGGCGAACGCGGCCTCCTGGCCCGAGGGCTTCGGCGACGCCGAGCTCGCCCGGCTCGTGCAGCTCGCCCTGGAACGCAACAACGACCTGGCCGCCGCCGCGCTGCGCGTGCGCCAGGCGCAGATCAAGGCGGGCCTCGCCTTCGACGACCTCCTGCCCGACCTCTCGGCCACGGGCGGCACCAGCAGCAAGAAGAGCACCCGAAGCGGCGACTGGTCCATGGAATACTCCGCCGAGGCGGGCATCAGCTACGAGGCGGACCTCTGGGGCAGGCTCGCCAGCGCGAGAGACGCCGCCGAGTGGGAGGCCATGGCCACCGAGCAGGACCGCGCCAGCGCCGAGCTCACCGTGGTCAGCACCACCATGCAGCTCTACTGGCAGATCGCCTACCGCAACGTGCGCATGGAACTGGGCGAGCGGAACATCGAATCCGCCGCGCAGACCCTGGAGCTGATCCTCGCGCAGGAGCAATACGGCGCGGCCTCGGCCCTGGAGGTCAACGAGGCGAGGCAGAACCTCGCCAGCCTGCGGGCCGAGCAGCAGGACCTCATCCAGTCGCGCCAGGAGGATGTGAACGCCCTGGCCGTGCTCTTCGACATGCCCCCGGGAACCGTCATGACCGACCCCGGCGAGCTGGCCGCCACCCTGCCGGACATCCCCGCAGGCCTCCCGGCCGAGCTCCTGGGCCGCAGGCCGGACCTGCGCGCCGCCGAGCTGCGCCTGCGCGAACTCCTGGCCGAGACGGACGCCGCCCGCGCCGGGTTCTACCCCACCCTCTCCCTCACCGGAACCTACGGCGGCTCCAGCGAGGTGCTCGCCACGCTGTTCGAGAACCCGCTGCTCACGGCCGCCTCCAGCATCGCCCTGCCCTTCCTCAACTGGAACAACCTGCACCTCAACCTCCAGGAGAAGCAGGCCGAGTACGACGAGGCGGTGGTGAACTTCCGCCAGACCCTCTACGAGGCCATGGAGGAGGTGGAGAACGCCCTCTCCAAGCGGCTGGTGCTGGCCGCCAAGGCCGGGCGGCTTGAGGAGAGCCTGGAGGCCGCGCGCGAGGTGGAGCGCATCTACGAGGTGCGCTACCGGGCGGGCTCCGGCACGCTCAAGGACTGGCTCGACGCCCAGGACACCCGGCGCACGGCGGAGCAGTCCCGGGCCGAGAACCTCTACGACAGGCTGACCAACTACGTGACCCTCTACGAGGCCCTGGGCGGGGCGCCCGCCGCCCCCGGGAGCGCGGGCCCGGACGAAGCCGCAGCGCCCACCGCCGCCGCGCCCGAGTGATGCGGGGGCAAGGAATGATGCGGGGGCCAGGGCGGGAGAGCGCTCCCGCAGGCCGCCCCGAAGGCCACCCCGAAGGCCATCCGTAAATCAGGGATCGCGCGTCGCGTGCATGGCGTTGCGGCTGGCATATGCCTCGGATCAGCCGAGGCCTGCGTGCGCAGCCTCGTGGAGGTCATGAACAAAGAGGAAGGCGTTGCTTGTTTCGTGGGAGCCTGCGGTGCGGGAAGGATTCCCTGCCTTCCGTCGGCCGCGAGCCTGGATGCGCAGTGGCGAGGAAATGCCGCCGTGGCGGCTGGAGGGGCTGTTTCCAGCTTCTAGGGCATGATTTCAAGCCGGATCTGCGCATCGAGAAGCTTTTTTGCCTCCACACCGCCGCAGCTGGGCTTGACCACCTCGTGCAGGGTGGCATGCACGAGGTAGGAGCCCGGAACGGCGAAGACCACGACGGTTTCCGGGTAGCCCGGACGGACCTTGGGCCGCTCCCCCTCGGGCCGCTCGGGAAAGTCCAGGTTCACTGCGGCATACGCGCCCGTTGCGAGCGCATGGCCCTTGAGGTCGAAGACGAGGCGCACGGGCCGCCCTGCCTGGGGGGCCTCCTTCCCGGTGATGGCCGTGAAGGTCGCCTCCGCAAGGAGCGGCTGCTGCGCCAGGCCCAGGGAGGGCAGGCCAAGGCAGCAGGCAAACAGCAGGAAGGAGAGAGCGAGAGCCGGGGTGGTGTTCGTTTTCATGGCTTGATCATACGACGCGCCCGGTATATTGCAAGTCGTGGGTATGCAGTGGGTATACAGCCATGGGGGAGGAATGAAAGGATCGAACGGCGGGCAGAAACACTACTGGGAGATGCTCTCCTCCATCCGCGACGAGCAGGAGTATTTCCTGGAGCGCTGGGCCGTGCGCATGGAGCAGGCGGGCTACCTCCAGCACACCACGGCCAAGCGCGACGACTGCCTCGTGGCGCTCATGGACTTCCTCGCGCCCATGCGCAGCCACTGGCTCCAGGGCGTGACCAGCCCCGACTTCCCCTGGCTGCTGCGCCACCGCGAGGCGTGGGGCCAGCCGCAGATAGACTCCGCCCGCCGCCACCGCATGCGCGGCATCACCTCGGACATGTACCTCGGCTGCTTCAAGACCTTCGTGCACAGCCTCGTGGACGTCATCGAGAAGATGGAGGGGTCGTACGAAAGCAAGGTGCAGGCCCGCCGCCACGTGAAGCTCTACGCCGACGCGCTGGAGGTGCTCTTCGTGCGCGACTGGACCCAAACCCTGCCCGACGCGGCCGCGCAGAAGCTCGATGAGGCGAACCGGCTGCTGACCCTGGAAAAATGCCGCTACGAGAACATCCTCAACTCCACCTCGGACCTCATCATGGTGGTGGATGCCAACGGCGTGGTGACCAACGTGAACAAGGCCGTGGAGGCCGTCCTGGGAGCGCGCGCGGTGGTCGGCTCCCGGGTCTGGGACGTGCTCGCGCTTGAAGGCCAGTCCGTTTCCGAATTGCTGAAGTACTACCCCGTGGGCATCTCCTGCGAGATGAGCCCCTTCGAGGGCGAGGCCGTCTACCGCATGCAGATCAGCTCCATCGGCGACGTGTCCATGGCCAGCGACGAGTTCATGATCGTGCTGACCAACGTCACGGCCCACGCCACCCAGCGCGAGACGCTGGAGCGGGTCGTTTCCGAGCGCACGGAGGCCCTGCGCCGAGAGAAGGAGCAGCTGGAGGAGATGAACATCACCCTGCGAAACGTGCTCCAGAGCATCGACCGCGAGCGCGAGGAACTCCTCGGCGAGGTTTCGGCCAAAGTGAACAACCTCGTGCTGCCCGCCCTCGAACGCATCGAGGACGAGGACGACCCCGCCATCCGCAAGGGGTACGTCACCGTGGCCCGCGACCAGCTCTCCCGGCTGGCCCCGGGCAGCCCCGGGGCGGACCCGCTGCTGCTCAAGCTCACGCACATGGAGACCCGCGTCAGCCAGTTCATCCAGGCCGGGAACTCCACCAAGGACATCGCCCACAGCCTCAACATATCGGTGGAAACCGTGCAGACCCACCGCAAGAGCATCCGCCGCAAGCTCGGCCTGCGCGGCAAGTCCGTGAGCCTCTACGCCCACCTCAAGACCATCGGCCTGGGCAACTGACCGGGTAGATCGGAAGAGCGTCG
>JBFWJM010000122.1:0-9095 GCA_050253205.1 Desulfovibrionaceae bacterium | reverse complement strand
CCGCCAACCCGGCGGACCGCACCTACGTGCTCCACGACGGCCCCCCCTACGCCAACGGCAACATCCACATGGGAACCGCGCTCAACAAGGTGCTCAAGGACATTATCGTCAAGGCCCGGAACATCCAGGGCGAGCGCGCCCAGTACGTGCCCGGCTGGGACTGCCACGGCCTGCCCATCGAGCACAAGGTCTCCACGGACCTCAAGAAGAAGGGCAAGACCGTGCCCGCGCCCGTGCTGCGCAAGATCTGCCGAGACTACGCCGCCAAGTGGCTCGACGTGCAGCGCGGCGAGTTCAAGCGCCTGGGGGTCATGGGCGTCTGGGACGAGCCGTACATGACCATGAACCCCTCCTACGAGGCGGCCACCGCGCGCGAGCTGGGCCGGTTCATGGCCAAGGGCTCCGTGGTCCGGGGCAAGAAGCCCGTGCACTGGTGCTGCGACTGCAAGACCGCCCTGGCCGAGGCCGAGGTGGAATACTACGACCACTCCTCCCCTTCCATATATGTACGCTTCCCCCTGCCGGACGAGGGCGTGGCCCGGTTCGTCCAGGGCGCGGACGCGGGCTCCACGTTCATCGTCATCTGGACCACCACCCCCTGGACCCTGCCGGACAACATGGCCGTGGCCGTGCACCCCGAGTTCGAGTACGCCTTCGTGCGCACGTGCGGAGCGGTCTACGTGCTGGCCCGGGCCCTGGTGGAGGCCTGCGCCGAGCTCTTCGGCTGGAAGGAGTACGAGGTGGAGTGCGTGGTCCCCGGGGCGGAGCTCGCCGGGCTCCAGGCGCGCCACCCGTTCTACGACCGGGTCTCCCCCATCCTCACGGCGGACTACGTGACGCTGGACACGGGCACCGGCTGCGTGCACACCGCCCCCGGCCACGGCCGCGAGGACTTCGAGACAGGCGTGAAAAACGGCCTGGAGGTCTACTCCCCCATGAACGACGAGGGCCGCTTCTTCAAGGAAGTGGAGTTCTTCGCCGGGCTCTCCGTGTTCGAGGCCAACCCCGAGGTCATCCTCAAGCTCAAGGAGGTGGGCCATTTGCTCGCCTCCAGGAAGATCGAGCACTCCTACCCGCACTGTTGGCGCTGCAAGGAGCCCGTCATCTTCCGCGCCACCACCCAGTGGTTCATCTCCATGGAGGAGAACAACCTGCGCGCCGAGGCCCTCAAGGCCATCGAGAACGACGTGCGCTGGGTCCCGGCCTGGGGCCGCGAGCGCATCCACAGCATGATCGCCAATCGGCCCGACTGGTGCATCTCCCGCCAGCGCAACTGGGGCGTGCCCATCCTCGCCCTGCTCTGCGAGGAGTGCGACGAGGCCTGGTTCGACCCCGCCTGGGTCGAATCCGTGGTCGAAAAGATCGCCCAGCACCCCACGGGCTGCGACTACTGGTACGAGGCCCCGCTGGCCGACGTCGTGCCCGACGGCCTCAAGTGCCCCAAATGCGGCGCGAGCCACTGGAAGCGCGAGACAGATATCCTCGACGTCTGGTTCGACTCCGGCACCAGCTTCGCCGCCGTGCTGGAGCAGCGCGCCGAGCTCGCCTACCCGGCGGACCTCTACCTGGAGGGCTCCGACCAGCACCGGGGCTGGTTCCACTCCTCGCTGCTGGCCTCCGTGGGCACGCGCGGCCGCGCCCCCTACCGCACCGTGCTGACCCACGGCTACGTGGTGGACGGCGAGGGCCGCAAGATGTCCAAGTCCATCGGCAACGTCATCGCCCCGCAGGAGATCATCGACCAGTACGGCGCGGAGCTCTTGCGCCTCTGGGTCTCGGCCGTGAACTACCAGGAGGACATCCGCATCTCCGACGAGATCATGACCCGGCTGGTGGACGCCTACCGGCGCATCCGCAACACCTGCAAGTTCCTGCTCTCCAACCTCTGGGACCTCTCCCCGGCAGACCTGCTCCAGCCCTCGGAGCTGCTGCCCGTGGACCGCTTCGCCCTGGACCTCGTGGCCCGCAGGGGCGAGGAGATCCGCACCGCGTACCGCGAGTTCGAGTTCCACAAGGTCTACCACACCCTGCACAACTTCTGCGTCACGGACCTCTCGGCCTTCTTCCTCGACATCATCAAGGACCGCCTCTATGTGGAGTCCGCCTCCGGGCGAAAGCGCCGCAGCGCCCAGACCGTCATCTGGCACGCGCTGAACATGCTCCTCTCGGGCATGGCCCCGGTGCTCTCCTTCACGGCGGAGGAGGCCTACTGCCACATCCCCGAGGCCCTCAGGCCCGGCCTGCCCACGGTCTTCGCCTACAAGCCCGCCATCCCCGCCTCCGGCCTGACGGACGCCGAGCGCGGCCGCTGGGAGACGCTGCTCACCCTGCGCGGCGAGGTCACCAAGGCCATCGAGCCCAAGCGCCGGGACGGGGTCATCGGCAAGCCGCTGGACGCCCGGGTCACGCTGTACGCTTCCGAGTCGCTCCGCGCGGCCCTGGAGGGCGCGGACCTGGAGGAGCTGTTCATCGTCTCCCAGGTGGCGGTGGAGGATTTTGAAAGCGCCCCCGAGAGCGCCATGCGCTCCGAGGAGATCGAGCACCTGGCCGTGGGCGTGGCCCGCGCCGAGGGCGAGAAGTGCGAGCGCTGCTGGCGCTACGACACGGCCCTGGGCACGAACCCGGCGCACCCCGCCGCCTGCCCGCGCTGCACCGCCGTGCTCGGGGAGGCCGAGGCCCGGTGACGCCCCCTTCCGACGCCGGAACAGGCCACCGCGACGGGCGGGACCAGCTGCGCGCCAGGATGGTGCGGACCGGGCTCTGGGCCCTGGCCATCCTCCTGCCCGACGTGCTCACCAAGTGGCTCGTGGAGCGCCACCTGGAGCTCTGGTCCGCCACGCCCGTGATCCCGGGGTTCTTCAACCTCTCCCACGTGCGCAACAAGGGAGCGGCCTTCGGATTCCTGAACGACACGGGCATCGACTGGCAGGTGCCGCTGTTCATCGTCATCAACGTGCTGGCCATCGGCTTCCTCTACCACCTGATGCGCACGGCCCGGCGCGGCACGGTGGCCATGCTGGGCGGCCTGGGAATGATCCTGGGCGGCGCGGTGGGCAACCTCATCGACCGCGTCTGGCGGGGCTTCGTGGTGGATTTTCTCGACTTCCACGTGGGCCCGTACCACTGGCCCTCGTTCAACATCGCGGACATCGGCATCTGCGTGGGCGCGGGGCTGGTGGCCATCGCCTTCCACCTCCAGGACAGGGCCGAGAGCCGCGAACGGGACGAAAGCCGGACCGGGAAGCGCGACGATGCATCCGATCCTTCTTGACCTCGGGCCCTTCGCCCTGCACACCTACGGGCTGTTCATGGCCCTCGGGTTCCTGCTGGCCATGCAGTGGTCCGTGCGCGAGACGCGCCTGGCCGGGCTCGACAGCGAACTCGTCCCGGAGCTGACCATCTCCATCGTCATCGGGGCCGTGGTGGGCGCGCGCCTGCTCCACGTGCTCATGCGCCTGCCCCACTACGCCGACCACCCCCTGGAGGCGCTCATGTTCTGGCACGGGGGCATGGTCTTCTCCGGCGGGCTGGCCATGGGCTTCGCCGTGGGCCTCTGGGAGGCGCGCCGCAGGCGGCAGAACTTCCTGCAATGGCTCGACTGCGTGGTCCCCGGCATCGTGCTGGGCCAGGCCGTGGGCCGGGTGGGTTGCTTCATGGCGGGCTGCTGCTACGGCCGTCCATCAGACCTGCCCTGGGCCTGCACCTTCACCGACCCGGCCTCCCTGGCCGAGCCCCTGGGCGTGGCCCTGCACCCCACCCAGCTCTACCACGCCGGGGCCAACCTGCTGATCTTCCTGGTGCTCGTGGGAGTGCGTGGCCGCCTGGGCGCAACCGGGCGGCGCACGGGGCTGTACCTCGTACTCTTCGCCGCGGCCCGCTTCGTCATCGAGTTCTACCGGGCCGACTTCCGGGGCGCGCTCGGCCCCTTCAGCGTGACCCACGCCACCACCGCCGCCTTCGGGCTCGCCGGGGTGTGGCTGCTGTTCCGAAACCGCCACAGGAGCACCTGATGTTCAACCTCACCGCCACGCAATGGTTCTGGATACTCGCCGTGGGCGTGCTCTACGTCTCCCTGACCTTCGCCTGCATCCTCAATGTCTTCAAGCGGTTCCAGGACGAGGTGGACCGCATGCTCTGGACCCAGATTTGCATCATTCCCTTTTTTGGCGCATTGACGTATCTTCTGATCGGACGCAAACGCGGAGAGAAGAAAAAATGAAAAAGTATTTCAGCATCTTTCAGATAGCCGCCGGATTCATGGCCCTGACACTGCTGGCGGGCTGCGCCGCCAAGAGCGACGTGGAGGCCCTCCAGGAGGAGAGCCGCAAGAGCCGCCAGGAAACCCGCGAACTCTACCAGCAGCTCGAAGCCGAGCTCTCCCGCAAGATCGAGGACACCTCCTCCCCGGTGCAGGAGCGCCAGGCGGACATCTGGGCCGAGGTCAGCGCGCTGCGCCAGGAGGTGGCCGAGCTCTCCGGGCGCATGGACGACGTGGAGATGCGGATGGCCGAGCTGGGCGGCCAGGGTGCGCAGGCCCGCTCCCTGCCCGAGGTGGCCGCCGAGGTGGACGCCATCAAGTTCGCCCTGGAGCACCAGCTCGCCGTGGACATGACCGAGATCAACCGCCTTGCCGAAGCCGCGCGCGCGGCCCGGGCCACCGCCCCGGGCGAGCCCATGCCCGGCGACGACGCCAACGCCACGGCTGCGGATGCCGCCCCGGCGGACGAGGCTGTTGCCGGCCAGCCCGGAGCCCAGGAAGCGGGCCAGATGACCGACCAGCCCGCAGAGCAGGCCACCGCCGACCCGGCCCAGCTGCTCTACGACAAGGCCTACGGCCTCTTCGGCCAGCGCCAGTACGAGGAGGCGCGCCGCCTCTGGGCAGAGTTCACGACCTCCTTCCCGGGCCACTCCCTGGTGCCCAACGCCCTGTTCTGGCAGGGGGAATGCTACTACCAGATGCAGAACTACCAGCACGCCATCCTGGTCTACCAGGACGTGATCAAGGGCTACCCCAAGTCGAACAAGTACCGCTACGCCATGCTCAAGCAGGGCATCACCTTCTACAAGGTGGGCCGGGCGGACATCGGCAAGGGGCTGCTGGAGGAGCTGGTGCTCAAGTACCCGGACTCCACCGAAGCGGCCAGAGCCAAGCAGTACCTCAAGGACAACTAACCGGATGCGCGGGGCCGGACGCCGCGCCCCCGCCGAGGACCAATACATGAACGACACCGTCAAAGGCATCTGCAAGATCGTCTACCTGACCTTTCCGCCGTCCGTGTCCGGGCGGCCCGTGGTCTGCAACCTGGCCAAGCTCTACGACCTCTCCTTCAACATCCTCAAGGCGGACATCAGCCCCCGCCAGCACGGGGCCATGACCCTGCAAATCTCCGGGGCGGAGGACCAGTTCGAGGCGGGCATCGGCTACCTGCGCGAGGCTGGGGTGCGCATCACCCCCGTGGCGCAGAAGATATTCCGCAACGAGGAAGAGTGCATCCACTGCGGCACCTGCACGGCCATGTGCCCCACAGGGGCCCTGCGGCTCGACCTCGACGCGCGCGAGGTGGTCTTCGAGGTGGAGCGCTGCTCCGCCTGCGGGCTGTGTACGCGCGTCTGCCCGGTGAAGGCCATGACCGTGGACCTGGACGACAACGGCCTGGGCTAGGGATTCTTCCCGCAAGTGCAGACGAGGACGGCCTGATGGAGGAACGCCGCAACTATTCCAGGGTGCGCACGCGCATCACGGGGCTGGCCCGCCTGGCCTCCGGCCTGGAGGAGGAGGCGCGCCACAGCGTTGGCGCTCCCATGCCCGGGCCTTCCGCCTCGCTGGAAGGAGCCAAGCTGCCCGCCCCGGTGGTGGAGTTCCTCCTCGGGCTCGACCGCAAGCTCGACCAGCTCCTCTCCCACCAGACGCTGGAGCGCCTGGAGCGCGAGTATCCCCTGCGCCTGGACGTGCGCGAGATTTCCGGCGACGGCATGCGCTTCCTGCCACCGGAGCCGCTCGCCCCGGGCTCGGCCCTGGAGGTGGTGCTCCTGCTCCGCCAGGCCCCCCTGCGCATGGCCGTAAGCAAGGGCCGCGTGCTCGAATGCTATGACGACGCCACCTGCTCGCTTGAGTTCGTGAACATCCGCGAAAACGACTTCGAGGCCGTCATGGCCTTTGTATTCGAGGAACAACGACAAAAAATCCGCAGCCATAAAATGAGTGGATAACAACCCCGTTTTTCGTTACGATTTCCCCGCCAGCAACGCCAGAGAGGAAGCACGAACCATGATGATGCAGCACAAGGACCTGGTGGATACCGTGATGGAGAACGTGTCCGAGAAGGTGGAAGCCGCCCTGCGCGAAACCTTCTCCGAATCCATCACCCAGACTGTGGCGCACCTCGTGCAGCAGATCGTGGCCGAACAGGTAACCAAATCCCTGGCCGAGTCCGACTTCTACAAGAAGATTTCCGGCGACATGGAATCCGGCCTGCGGAACATCTACCAGGAGATCAAGACCGCGCGCGGCTCCGCGCCCTCGCCCCAGGTCCAGATAGAGACCGACACCAACCCGGACGAGCTGTTCAACAAGGCCTCCGACCAGTTGGACGAGGTGCTCGTCTCCACGGAGCAGGCCACCGAGAAGATCATCGCCATCGTGGAGCAGCTCCAGGAGCTGCAAACCTCCGTGGCCTCCATCGTCAAGGGGTTCGAGTCCGGCGGGGTCACCCGGGCGGACAGGGAAAAACTCAAGGAGATCAACAGCACGCTCGGCAACGACCTGAACGAGATCATGGTCTCCCTCTCCTTCCAGGACCTCACGGGCCAACGCATCAAGATCATCATCGACTCCCTGCGCAAGATCGAGGAGATCGTGAAGGAGATGATCGTCTCCACCGGACTCATGATCCGCACCAGGGAATCCACCCCGGAGCTCGACTTCGAGGCCATCGAGAAGGAAGTGAAGGAAAAGACCACGGAGCTGCACGGCCCCACCAAGGACGCCAGCCAGAACGACGTGGACGACCTCCTGGCCCAGTTCGGGCTCTAGGCTACCCGCACAACACGCCGATCCCAGGCCGCCTCCGGGCGGCCTTTTTCATGCCCGATGCGGGCTGGGGGACGGGCTGGGGGGGCAGGCTGGGGAGAGAAGGGACAGGGAGCCCGGAATGGGCTGCTAGAGCAGGAAGAGCGCGGCCAGGCCCAGGAGGCTCAAGAAGCCGAGGGAGTCCGTGATGGTGGTCAGGAAGATGGAGGACGCCTGGGCCGGATCGCGGCCGATTTCCTTGAGCACCAGGGGGATGGACCCGCCCACCAGCGCGCCCACGAGCATGTCCACACCCACCGCCGCGCCCACGCACGCGCCCAGCGTCAGGTTCTTGGAGAATATCCAGACCGCGAAGAACAGGAGCAGGCCGATGGCCCCGCCGTTGACAAGCCCGATGCGCAGCTCGCGCAACACCGCGAACCAGCTGCGCTTGCGGTCGAACTTCTCCATGGCGAGCTGGCGGATCATCACCGCCAGGGCCTGCTGGCCCGTATTGCCCGCCATGTTGGCCACAATCGGCATGAGCACCGCGAGAATGGCCATCTGGGTGATGGTTCCCTCGAAGAGATGCACCACCCAGGCGGCCACGGCGGAGTTCAGCACGTTGATCACCAGCCAGGGGATGCGCTTCTTCACGGAATACATGACGGGCGAGTCCGTGGTCTCGTCCGCACCCGCGCCCACCATGGCCTGCATGTCTTCCGAGGCCTCGGAGTGGATGATGTCGATGACGTCGTCAACGGTGACCACGCCGAGCAGGCGGTTGCCGAAATCCACCACCGGGAGCGCCAGGAAATTGTAGTGGGAGATGAGCCGGGCCACCTCCTCCTTGTCCGTGTCGTAGGTCACGGCGATGGTGTTCTGGGTCTTGACCAGGTCCTTGAGCACCGCGCCGTGGCGGCTGACCATGAGCACGCGCAGGGAGACCACGCCCGTGAGGCAGCCGGAGAGGTCCGTGAGGTAGGCGTAGTACGGAATCTCCTTGTCCTCCACCTCGGAGCGGATCTTCTGGATCGCCTGGTCCACGGTGAGATCCTGGTGCAGGATGACCACCTCGGTGTTCATGACGCCGCCGGCGGTCTCGGGGTGGAAGGTCAGGAGGTTGCGCAGTTCGGCGCGGTCTTCGTCGGAGATGCGCCGCAGGAGCGACTTCTGATGGTCCTCGTCGAGCTGTTCCAGGAGGTCCGTGGCATCGTCCGGGGACATCTCCTCGATGATCCGCGCGGCAAATCCGTGGTTCAGCTTCTGGATGAGCGGCACCTGGTCGAGGGGGTCCATCTCGGCGATGGACTCGGCCGCGTCGCGGATGGGCAGCTGCTTGACGAACTTGACCTGTTCGTCAATGTCGAGCGCCTCGATGTGCTCGGCCGCATCCGCCGGGTGCGTATCCTCCAGCAGCTCGGGCTGTTCCGGCTGCTCGGGAAGGAGGACCGTCTCCTCGGCGGGAATGGCGTTTTCGCGCTCGCGCTCGGGGTTGTTCATAGGGTGCAAGCTCTATCCCAAATCCCGTACGAGGTCAAAATCATCCATGGCTTCCGGGGGCAATGGTAACGAGTGTGAAACCCTTGGCGTGGGCCACTTGACGAAACCACCAACCTGTCTTACTTGCAAGGGCCCGTCATAAATTCACAAGGTCGTCACATGCCAGATACACGGTTCGAGGAATTCTTTTCTGACGAGGCCAGGATGTTCCTGCTGGCCGCCATCCGCATCGCCCTCTCCGAGGACGGCCCGGACCTGACCAGCAACGCGCTGTTCGGCGAGGGCGACATGGCCCAGGCCACCATCACCGCCAAGCAGGAGACCCTCGTCTGCGGGCTGCCGCTCATCCCCATGGTGCTGGAGTTCGGCGGCGAGGCCAAGTGCGCCGTGCATCTCAACGTGGACGAGGGCGAGCGCGTCTCCCCGGGAACGCTGGTGGCCGCCATGCAGGGCCCGGCGGCGCAGTTGCTCAAGGCCGAGCGCGTGATCCTCAACTTCATCACGCACCTCTCGGGCATCGCCGAGCTCACGAGCCGCTACGTGGCCGCCGTCAAGGGCACCGGAGCCACCGTGCTCGACACGC
>JBFWJM010000121.1:0-9112 GCA_050253205.1 Desulfovibrionaceae bacterium | reverse complement strand
GTTGCAGGCCTTGTAGCTCTCCTTGTCCTTGCAGGCGATGGCGCGGATGGAGAGGTTGTTGTGCTTGACCATGTCGCGGTGGAGCTTGGCGTAGTGCCTGCGATTGAGGAAATACACGAGGGCGAGGCAGAGCTCGCCGGCGATGGTGGCCAGAAGCGCCACCCAGGCCAGGCCCAGGGCGAACCCGGCGTAGGCGTTCGACGGCAGGCGGAAGGGCCAGATGAAGAAGGTGTCGAAGGCCTGATTGAAAAAGGCGAGGATGTCCATGTGCCTTGTCCGGTGTGAGGGTTTTTCGGGTGGCCCCCGCCGGGCCCGGCGGCCCGGCGGGGGTTGTCTCGTCTTGGTAGCCTATTTCCAGGCTGCTGTCAGCCCGGGTCTAGAACGGGGGCACCAGGGAGTAGCCCAGGAAGCCCTTGGTGGTGTAGCGGATGCCCACGTAGAGGGCGAGCACGATGAACAGGCGCTTCAGCCAGACGTCGGGGATGTACTTGGAGGTACGGGGGCCGACGATGGAGCCGATGGCGATGCCCACGAGCTCCGCGCCGACGAGCGACCACTCGATGGGGGTGCTCTTCAGGAGCATGTAGGACAGGATGGAGTTGATCATGCCGATGAACACGGCCAGGGCGGAGGTGCCCGCCACCAGGTACATGGGCAGGCCGGCCACGGAGGTCAGGAACGGCACCAGCAGGAAGCCGCCGCCCACGCCCAGGAAGGACGCCAGGGCCGCGATGAAGAAGCCGCCGACCACGGGGATGACCGGGTTGAAGGAGAACTCCACGCCGTAGAAGGTGAAGATGCACTTGGAGGGGGTGAAGGAGCTCATCTTGACGCCGAGCTCGGAGGTGTCGACCTGCTCGCCGGAGCGCTGGGCCTTCACGGTCTCCTGGAACTTCTTGGCGGCGGCCTGGGCGGCCTTCTTCTTGCCCTGTCCGGCCGGGGTGGTCTCATAGAAGAGGTAGCAGCCCAGGAAGAGGACGAAGAGGCCGAAGTAACCGAGGTACGCCTTCAGGCTGATCTTGCCGGCGGTGAGCCAGGGCACCAGCCAGGAACCGGCCACGGAGCCGATGGCGAGCGCGATGCCCAGGGGCAGCACGAGGCGGCCGGCCTTGTAGTAGTTGAAGGAGGACAGACCCGCGGAGAGACCGACCAGCCACTGGTTGGACACGCGGATGGAGTCGGTGACGATCTTGTTGATCTTCATGTCCTTCTTGAAGGAGCTGGCGTAGTCGCCCAGGCCGAAGATCGTGATGTGGCCGACACCGGCCATGATGCCGCCGAACGCGCCGACGGTGGAGAAAATCCAGCCGACCCAGATGGCCCAGAGCAGACCGATCCACCACTGGACCTGGGGCGCGCCGGGGATGCCCATGTAGCCGGGCTCGCCGACCATGCGCTCGGGCACGGCGGCCTGCGCCTCCTGGATGGCGGCGGTCAGGCGCTCGTCGGCCCAGGCCGGAGCGGTGATGGCGACGATCGCGAGGGCGACCAGTGCCAAGATGAGAATGATGCGTTGATGTTTCACTTTCTCCTCCTCATTGGATACGGGACGATTCCCGGTTTACGATATCCCTTCCCGGCGTGAACCGGGTACGCAGCCTTGATGACTAGGGCCGGACGAAGACCAGCGCCTTGCCCGTGCAGCCCGTGACGCAGGCGGGCTCCAGGCCCATCTCCACGCGGTCGATACAGTAGTCGCACTTGGCGACCTTGCCCGTCTCGGGATTCAGGGAGGGCGAGTCGAACGGACAGGCTTCGACACAGCTGCCGCAGCCGTCGCAGATTTCCAGGTTCACGAGCACCAGACCGTCGTCGCGCTGATACATGGCACCCGTGGGGCACGCGGCCACGCACTCGGGCTTCTTGCACATGAGACAGGGCTGGTACTTGGTCTTCATGGTCGGCTTGCCGTTCTTGTCGGCTACGAGCTGACACTCGAACTTGTTCTGCGCCACGCCCACAGGCAGGTGGTTCTTCTGCTTGCAGTGCACCAGGCAGGCCTTGCAGCTGATGCAGCGATCCTTATTGAATTTGATACGATAGCTAGCCATGCGTTTACCCCTTGTTTCCGAATGCTTCCCGCTCCCTGGCGATGATTGGATAATCTCCTCTAGCCCAACCCAAACGCCACGCCTAGCATTGTGCAATAATTCACAAGGTAGTTTCTCCAAGCCAAAGCAAGGGTCTGCGGCTAGGCTTCAGACTTGATATTTATTTCACAAGCCGGACATTCGTCGTGGCTTCCGTTAACGATACCCCTGCATGACAGTTCGCAAAATAATTGCCCTTTGCTGAAATTGCGCAATTATTTTCGATGAAATCTGGCCCCAGAGGCTTTGGAGCACCCGGAGGATCGCATGGAAAGAAAACAGGTTTACAGCATTTGCGGCATGTGCACCGTGCGCTGCCCCATCCAGGTGGATGTGGCGGACGGCAAGGCGTGCTTTGTCCAGGGCAACCCCCACTCCCTGAAGGGTGCCCTGTGCGCCCGCGGAGCGGCGGCCATCGCCCTCACCGAGGACCCCGAACGCCCCCAGGGCCCCATGATCCGCGCCGGAGAGCGCGGCGAGGGCAAGTGGCGCAAGGTTTCCTGGGAAGAGGCCTTTGCCTACGTGGCCGAGAAACTCACGGCCATCCAGGACAAGTACGGCAAGGAATCGGTCCTGCTTTCGGACCGTGGCGGCCCCTTCCGCGATTTTTATCGCGCCTGGCTCAAGGCCATCGGCTCGCCCAACTACAACAACCACGACGCCGCCTGCGCGAGAAACGTGCAGAACGCCGCCAGGAGCGTCATGGGCATGGGCCGCAAGGGCGTGGCCTATGACCTGAAGAACTGTAAGCACCTCGTGTTGCAGACCAGGAACATCTTCGAGGCCATCAACGTGGCCGAGGTGAACAACACGCTGGCCGCCAGAGAGAACGGCTGCAAGCTCACCTCCATTGACGTGCGCGCCACGGTCACGGCCTGCAAGGCGGACAACTTCTTCATGGTCCGCCCCGGAACCGACTACGGCTTCAACCTCGCCGTCATCAACACGCTGATCAACGAGAAGCTCTACAACGCGGACTACGTGGAGAAGCACTTCGCGGACTTCGACAAGCTCGTGGAGTTCGTCAAGCCCTACACGGCCGAGTGGGCCGAGGGCGAGACCGGCATCAAGGCAGAGGACATCCGCGACTTCTGCCGCCAGCTGGCGGAGGCGGCCCCGGCCGTGCTCTGGCACCCCGGCTGGATGACCGCGCGCTACACCACCTCCTTCTACGTCTCGCGCACCGCGTACCTGATCAACGGCCTGCTCGGCTCCATCGGCGCCAAGGGCGGCCTGCCGATCATGAACAAGCCCGGCGACTTCGGCAAAAAGGGCCTGAAGAGCTTCATGGACCTCTTCCCCAAGCCCGAGGCCAAGCGCGCCGACGGCGTGGGCTGGATGCCCGGCAGAAGCTCCCACGACCCCGGCCCCGGTTTGGTGAACCTCGCCTACGAGGCCATCGAGAGCGGCGAGCCCTACCCCATCCGCGCCTACATCATCCAGCGCCACGACCCGCTCATGAGCTTCCCGGACACGGCCCACGTCAAGAAGATGTGGGAAAAGCTGGAGCTCATCGTGGCCTGCACCTTCACCTGGTCCGACTCGGCCTGGATGGCGGACGTGGTCCTGCCCATCTCCCCGGCCATCGAGCGCGACTCCATCCTGGCCACCAAGAACGGGCTCAAGCCCTCGTTCATCCGCCGTGCGCGCGCCATGGAGCCCGTGTACGACACCAAGGCCATCTGGGAAATCTACGCCGGACTGGCCAAGGCCATGGGCGTCAAGGAGCTCGCCTACGACAAGATCGAGGACATCTGGAACTTCCAGCTTGAGGGCACGGGCGTGTCCATCGAGGACTTCGACGCCACCGGCTCCGTGGACCTGGGCGACGCGCCCCTGTACCACGACATGGACCAGTACGAGTTCAAGACCCCCACGGGCAAGCTCATGGTCATCTGCGAGAAGCTGGAAAAGGACGGCTACCCCTCGCTGCCGCCCTACGAGTCTCCGGCCAAGCCCCCGGCGGGCATGAACCGCATCACCTTCGGGCGCTGCGGCGTGCACACCCAGGGCCACACCGTGAACAACACCCTGCTGGGCGAGCAGGTTCCCGAGAACGTGCTCTGGATCAACACCGCGCAGGCCGAGGCCATGGGCATCGCCGACGGCGACCCCGTGACCATCTCCGGCGGCAGGCACAAGGGCACGCTCAAGGCATTCGTGACGGACTTCATCCATCCCGAGGCGGTGTTCATGCTGCACGGGTTCGGCCATACCCTGCCCTGCGAGAGCCGTGCTTTCGGCAAGGGCGTTGCGGATAACGAACTGATGCCGGAGGGCATCAAGACATACGACAAGGCCGGCGGCGCCGTGGCCATGCAGGAGCACTTCGTCCAGGTCTCCAAGGCTTAAGCGACTCCATCCTCTCTCAGGGAGAGTCCGCCGTGCCCGCCGCACCCTCCTGCGGCATCCGGCGGTGCCGCACTGCCCCCCCTCGCGAGGGGCGCGGCGGGCTTTCTCCTCCTCGCAGCCCCTCCAAGGGGGCTGACACCGACGGGTCGGCGTGCTACAACGCGCCGACCCGTTTCCGTTTTGGGAAATAATGCATCAATAAAGGACGTTCCATGAACATCGGACAGTACACGTTCGAAGAGTACAAGGAGCTGGCCAAGCGGTTTCACGGCTATCCTGCTCCCGGGCTGCTCATCGGCGGCTACATGGTGGAGATGGCCAAGGCGCGCCTGCCCAAGGACATCCTCTTCGAGGCCTTGGTGGAGACAGGCAAATGTTTGCCCGACGCCGTACAATTGCTCACGGTCTGCTCCATCGGCAACAACTGGATGCGCATCGTGAACCTGGGCCGCTACGCCGTCTCCCTGTACGACAAGTACACCGGCGAAGGCGTGCGCGTCTGGATCGACTCCGAGAAGGTCGCCAAGTGGTCCGAGATATCCGCCTGGCTCTGGAAGACCAAGGCCAAGAAGGACCAGGACACCGAGCTGCTCTTCGCCCAGATCGAGGAGGCCGGGGACACCATCTGCTCCATCGCCCCGGTGCGCATCAGCGATTCCGTCCTCGGCAAGTCCTCCATGGGCACCATCGGCACCTGCCCGGCCTGCAACGAGGCCTACCCCGCGCGCGACGGGGCCATCTGCCGGGGCTGCCAGGGCGACGCGCCCTTCGCGGGCTTCGAGCGGCGCGACCTCTGCGAGGAGCGCCCGCTGCTCAAGGCCGTGGCCACCGAGGAGGCCGTGGGCAAGACCGCCCTGCACGACATGACGCGCATCATCCCCGGGGAGAGCAAGGGGCCGGAGTTCAAGTCCGGCCAGACCATCACCGCCGGAGACGTCTGCCGCCTGCAGCAGATGGGCCGCAACCGCGTGTACGTGGACGAGGAACTGCCCGACGAGGAATGGGTGCACGAGAACCGCGCGGCCAAGGCCTTTGCCCCGCGCATGGCCGGGCCGGGCGTGGCCTTCGCGGACGAGCCCCACGAGGGCAAGGTGGACTTCACCGCCGCCTGCGACGGGCTCTTCGTGGTGGACCGCGAGCGCCTGGAGGCGTTCAACCTCGTGCCCAACGTCATGTGCACCACCCGCCACGGCGACACCGTGGTGGAGGCGGGCCGCAAGATCGCGGGCTGCCGGGCCATCCCGCTGTACCTCTCCAGGGCGGACTTCAGCCGCGCGGCGGCGGCCCTGGCCGAGGAGCCGCTCTTCCAGGTGCTCCCGCTGCGAAAGGCCAGGACCGGGGTGCTCGTCACGGGCACCGAGGTCTTCCAGGGGCTCATCGACGACAAGTTCATCCCCATCGTCTCGGCCAAGGTCCAGGCCCTGGGCAGCGAGGTCCTTGCCACGGACATCGTGCCGGACGACAAGGCGGCCATCGCCGCAAGCGTGCGGGGGATGCTGGACGCGGGCTGCGACCTGATCATCACCACGGCCGGGCTCTCCGTGGACCCCGACGACGTGACCCGCCAGGGGCTCCTGGACGCGGGCCTGGCGGACGCGCTCTACGGCGCGCCCGTGCTCCCCGGCACCATGACCCTGGTGGGGCGCATCGGCGAGGCGGACGTCATCGGCGTTCCGGCCTGCGCGTTGTTCTACAAGACCACCAGCCTCGACCTGCTGCTGCCGCGCGTGCTGGCCGGGAAGAGGCTCACGCGCAGGGCCCTGGCGCGCATGGCCGAGGGCGGCCTGTGCCTGCAATGCCGCTCGTGCACGTATCCCAAGTGCCCCTTCGGCAAGTAGGGACAAGACGTATCGACTCAATGCGGGCCGCCCTTCGGGGCGGCCCTTTCACTTTCCTCTCGCCCTGTTGAGTTCGCGCCGGGCATGCGCTACTGTTCCGGCGATCCGTCCAGATTCCCTCACCAAAGGAGCCCCCATGCGCAAGAAAGCCCTGATCACGGGCGTCACCGGACAGGACGGCGCCTACCTCGCCCGCCTGCTCCTGGACAAGGGCTACGAGGTCCACGGGCTCAAGCGCCGCGCCTCGCTCTTCAACACCGACCGCGTGGACGACATCTACGAGGGCCCCGAGCGCGGCCAGCGGAGCTTCGTGCTCCATTTCGGCGACCTCACGGACTCCACCAACCTCATCCGCGTGATCCAGGACGTGCGCCCGGACGAAATCTACAACCTCGCGGCCCAGAGCCACGTGGCCGTGAGCTTCGAGACCCCGGAATACACCGCCGACACCGTGGGCCTGGGCACCCTGCGCCTGTTGGAGGCCATCCGCATCCTGGGCATGGAAAAGACCACCCGCTTCTACCAGGCCTCCACCTCCGAGCTCTACGGCCTCGTGCAGGAAACCCCCCAGCGCGAGACCACGCCCTTCTACCCCCGCTCGCCTTACGCCGCCGCCAAGCTCTACGCCTACTGGATCTGCGTGAACTACCGCGAGGCGTACGGTATGTTCGCGGCCAACGGCATCCTCTTCAACCACGAATCGCCGCTTCGGGGCGAAACCTTCGTGACCCGCAAGATCACCCGGGGGCTGGCGCGCATCAAGGCAGGCCTGGCGGACACGCTGCACCTCGGCAACCTCGACGCCAAGCGCGACTGGGGCCACGCCAAGGACTACGTGGAGGCCATGTGGCGCATGCTCCAGCAGCCCGAGCCGCGAGACTACGTCATCGCCACGGGCGAGCAGCACTCCGTGCGCGAGTTCGTGGACCTGGCCGCGGCCGAGCTGGGCATGCGCCTGAGCTGGGAGGGCAGCGGCGTGGACGAGCGCGGCCTGGACGCGGAAACGGGCCGCTGCGTCGTGGCCGTGAACCCGCGCTACTTCCGCCCCACGGAGGTGGAGACCCTGCTGGGCGACCCCACCCGCGCCCGGGAGGAGCTCGGCTGGAGCCCGGCCATCGGGTTCCGGGAGATGGTCCGCGAGATGGTGGCCGCCGACTACGACGACGCCCGGCGCGACGCCCTGTGCCTGCGCGAGGGCTTCGCCGTGAACGAGCCCAAGGAGTAGCCGCCCATGCCCATGCCCATGGACGCGAAAAGCAGCATCTACGTTGCCGGGCACAGGGGGCTCGTGGGCTCGGCCATCGTGCGCCGCCTGGAGCGCGAGGGCGCCGCGAACCTCGTCCTGCGCACCAGCCGCGAGCTGGATCTGCGCGAGCAGGCGGACGTGCGCGCCTTCTTCGAGCGGGAGCGGCCGGAATACGTGTTCCTGGCCGCCGCGCGGGTGGGCGGCATCCTGGCCAACGCCAGCGCGCCCGTGGACTTCCTGCGCGACAACCTGCTCATCCAGACCAACGTCATCGACGCGGCCTGGAAGAACGGGGTGAAAAAGCTCCTGTTCCTCGGTTCCTCGTGCATCTACCCCAAGCTCGCGCCCCAGCCCATGCCCGAAAGCTGCCTGCTCACCGGGGAGTTGGAGCCCACCAACCAGTGGTACGCGGTGGCCAAGATCGCGGGCATCCGCCTCTGCCAGGCCTACCGCGAGCAGTACGGCTTCGACGCCATCTCCACCATGCCCACCAACCTCTACGGCCCGGGCGACAACTACGACCTCGGGGGCTCCCACGTGATCCCGGCGCTCTTGCGCAAGTTCCACGAGGCCAAGGCGGCGGGAGCGGAGGAGGCGACGGTCTGGGGCACGGGCAACCCCCTGCGGGAGTTCCTGCACGTGGACGACCTGGCCGACGCCTGCGTCTTCCTCATGCGCCGATACTCGGACTTCGAGCATGTGAACGTGGGCAGTGGGGAGGAGCTCTCCATCCGCGAGCTGGCGGAGCTGGTGCGCGAGGTGACGGGATATGCGGGACGGATCGCCTTTGATGCGGGCAAGCCCGACGGCACGCCGCGCAAGCTCCTGGACATCGCCAAGCTCACGGCCCTGGGCTGGCGCGCGTCCATCCCGCTACGCGAAGGCCTCGCCCGGACGTACGCCGAATGGGCCGGACAGCAGGCAGGATACAAGGCCGGGCAATAGCCGCCGCCCGGGTCCGCTCTCCCACGCCTGCCGCAACCGAAACGACTCGGCCAGCCGGACAACGGCCACAAAAAAGGCCGCCTTTTCAGGCGGCCTGTGCATTCGATGGTGGGCTCGGCAGGATTCGAACCTGCGACCTTTCGGTTCGTAGCCGAATGCTCTATCCACTGAGCCACGAGCCCACACGGGAGAGTGTGTCTAAATCCTTTTGCGCCCGAGTGTCAAGCCCTTTGCCGAAGGTTTTTTCCCGCCCATGGCAAAGGCCCGCCCGCCAGGCGCAACCAGCCGCCGCCGCTTCATAAATCGCCCATTAGCCAGGGGGCCTCCGGCGGCCAAGGGGGCCCGCCCCCTTGGAACCCCTATTCCTGGTCCGGCTGCCGCCGCGCCCCGCCGCATGCGGCAATGCCCGCCCGGGGAATATCTATGCTGTTCCTCGCCTGGCAGCAAAAAACAGCATGCAACCTTGCCTTGGCACCGACAAACAATTATCCTACTTTCAGGAAAAGTAGGGTCCCATCCCTGCGGAGGTTGGATACATGGAAAATATTCTTGTTGAAAACGCCAAGGTCATGTCCAAGGGGCAGATCACGCTGCCCAAAGACATCAGAGCGGCCCTTGGGCTCAAGACGGGCGACAGGGTG
>JBFWJM010000120.1:0-9156 GCA_050253205.1 Desulfovibrionaceae bacterium | reverse complement strand
CAAAGTTCCTCGGAGAGCGCGCCGGGCACGTCCCACACCTGGGCGTGGTGCGCCTTGGGGATGACCAGGGCGTGGCCGGGGCTTCTGGGCTGGATGTCGAGAAAGGCGAGCACCCCGCCTGTCTCGTGGACCCTGGCGCAGGGAATCTCCCCGTTCACGATCTTGCAGAAGATGCAGTCCTCGGCCACCTGTTCGCTCCGTTGGTTGTCTTCCATCATTGCTCGTCGATCCATTCCTCCTGCCCCCCGGCAGACCGGAATGCCCGCCTTGTAGGCTGATTTCGCGGGCGCACGCTCAATCCAAAAAGAGCAGTTTTTTTGGATAGTAAACAAGGAGCATTGTTTTATCAAGGGGAATTGTGGATATTGTTGCATTCTCACGGGGATGTAGTCGTCATGCGGCCTTGAGGGCCGATTCGACACCTTGTGAAATAATTAATTTCATCAATTTTGGCGGATAGTTCGGAAGAAGATGCTCCTGTGGGTACTTTGGGGTGGATTCGAGTGCCTGCCAGTCGCCTGCTGGAGTCTGGCGTGGCCGGCGGCGGAGGGGCTGCATGAGGCGGACGTGAAAGATCCAGGAGGTCCGAGCAAGAGGGGGGATGGTGGGCCGCGTGGAGGGGATGTCGGGATCGGTTGAAGGGCCGATGGGGCGATGTCCGGATCGACGTGCGAGGCGCATGGACGCGAAGGAAAAGCCAGGACGGCTGCGCCGGGATGCCGGGCGCGATGGTCTGGGGCGGGGCGGGCTCAGGGCTTGGCGAGCTCAGGGCTTGGTGGGCACAGCGGGGGCCGGGCTGCCGGACGCGCTTCCGGGTGCGGGGCTGTCGGGCGCAGAGTCGGGCGCTTGGTCGGGCGCATAGTCCGGCACCATGGCGCGCAGCCCGGCGCGGACAGCCGCCGCGTCCTGGGCCTGGGCCGCTCCAGCCAGGCCCTCCACGGCCTCTTCCAGGGCCCTGGCCCCGGCCGGGGTGCGGTCAGCCTCGCGGCTGCGCAAGACCATGATCTTGTTGTGCTCGGTGCGGACCACGTCCTCGCCCTGGGTCATGAGCTCCTCGTAGAGCTTCTCGCCCTCGCGCAGGCCCGTGAACACGATCTCCACATCCTTGTCCGGCTCCTTGCCCGAGAGGCGGATGAGGTCGCGGGCCATGTCCGCGATGCGCACGGGCACGCCCATGTCGAGCAGGAATATCTCGCCCCCTCCCCGGCCCATGGTCCCGGCCTGGAGGATGAGCTGCGCGGCCTCGGAAATGGACATGAAGTAGCGCGTGATCTCCGGGTGCGTCACGGTGACGGGGCCGCCACGCTCGATCTGCCGCCGGAACAGCGGCACCACCGAGCCCGAGGAGCCCACCACGTTGCCGAAACGCACGGCCATGAACACGGTCTCGCTCTCGGCGAAGGCGTGCATGAGCTGCTCGGTGACGCGCTTGCTCGCGCCCATGACGTTGGTGGGGCGTACGGCCTTGTCCGTGGAGACGAGCACGAAGCGGCCGGTGTTGTGGCGGCTGGCAGCGCGCATGAGCGTGCGCGTGCCGAGGATGTTGTTGATCACGGCCTGCCAGGGGTTCTTCTCCAGCATGGGCACGTGCTTGTACGCAGCCGCGTGGAAGACCACCTCGGGCTTGTGCTCGGCGAAGACGCGGTCCATGAGCCCGGCGTCGCAGACGGAGCCGAGCACGGGCCGGATGGCCGCGAAGCCCAGCTCTCCGGTGAGTTCCATCTGGATCTGGTAGAGGTTGAACTCCGAGGCGTCCACCAGCACGAGCAGGCCGGGGTCGAAGCGCACGATCTGGCGCACGAGTTCCGAGCCGATGGACCCGCCGCAGCCCGTCACCAGCACGGTGCGGCCCGAGAGCAGGGAGCCGATGCCGTCCACGTCGAGGCTCACGGGCGTGCGCCCGAGCAGGTCGAGGTAGTTCACGTCGCGCAGGGTCGTCAGGGTCACGTTGCCGTCCATGATCTCGCTCATGGGCGGGAGGATCTTGTGCGCCGCGCCGGAGCGCTTACAGCCCGCCACGATGGCGCGCATCTGCTCGGGGCTCGCCTCGGAAACGGCGATCAGAATCTCGTCCACGCCGTGGCGGCGCACCAGCGCGGGCAGGTCCGCCACCGCGCCGAGCACGGCCTTGTTGTGGATGGTCCGGCCGCGTTTCTTGGGGTCGTCGTCCACGAACCCGGCCAGGGAGTAGTGCAGCCGCCCGTTGCCCAGCAGCTCCCGGCAGACGAGCTCCCCGGCGCGCCCCGCGCCCACGATGAGCACGGTCTTGGGCTCGCCCTGCGGCGGGGCGAACTCGGTTT
This sequence comes from Desulfovibrionaceae bacterium, assembly GCA_050253205.1. Classification (GTDB taxonomy): domain Bacteria; phylum Desulfobacterota; class Desulfovibrionia; order Desulfovibrionales; family Desulfovibrionaceae; genus JAHJKV01. Next base: position 6,856 of record JBFWJM010000120.1, on the reverse strand, counting down.
GCAGGGCGCGGCGGGCGTAAAACGCGCGGATGGACACGCGCAGCCCGGAGGAGAGGAACAGGGTGAGCAGCCAGTCCAGCACGAACACGGAGCGCGGGAAGCCCTCGAAGTGGAAGACGTAGGCCACCAGCACCACCAGGGCCAGGGATTGCAGCAACGTCACCCGCAGCAGGCGGAACGAGTCCGCCAGGCTCGTGTAGCGCCACATGCCGCGATATTGCCCGAAGGCGAAGAACAGCACCGCCTTGAGCGGCGGCACGAAGGGCAGGGTGGCCAGGAGCTGCTCGCGGTATTGCGGCGGGATGTCCAGGTCGAAGCGGAAGAGGTACGCCGCGGCAAAGGCCCCGGCGAAGATGCACAGGTCCGCCGCCAGCATGAGCCAGAAGTTGAGGTTTCGAACGTTGCGCAGCACTCCCCGCATGGCGCTCCCCTAGCTCCCGCCGCCCCGGCAGCCCGCCACCACCGAGGCCACGCGGTCCAGCTCCGCGTCCGTGAGGGCCGTGCCCGAGGGCAGGCAGAGCCCGGTTCGGAAGAGCTCCTCGCTCACGCCCCCGCCCCAGGTCCGGGCGTCCTCGAACACGGGTTGCAGGTGCATGGGCTTCCACACCGGGCGCGATTCGATGTTCTCGCGCTCCAGGGCCAGGCGCACGTGGTTCGTGTCCGCGCCGAATTCGGCCGGGTCGATGGTTACCACCGTGAGCCAGCGGGTGTGCTCGCCGTAGGGGGCCTCGGGCATGAACGCGACGCCCGGCAGGCCGCAGAGGCGCTCCACGTAGCCCTGGAATATCTCGCGCTTGCGGCGCACGCGCTGCTCCAGCACGTCGAGCTGGCCCAGGCCGATGGCAGCGGCGATGTTGGAGAGGCGGTAGTTGTAGCCGATGGTGGTGTGCTCGTAGTGGGGGGCGGGGTCGCGGGCCTGCTGGGAGAGGCGGCGCGCCTCCTCCACCAGGGCGCGGTGCTCGGAAACCACGGCCCCGCCGCCGCCCGTGGTGATGATCTTGTTGCCGTTGAAGGAATAGATGGCCGCGCGGCCGCAGTGCCCGGCGTGGCGGCCCCTGTAGGTCGCACCCAGGGATTCGGCCGCGTCCGTGACCACGGGCACGCCGTACTGCGAGGCGATGGCCTCGATGGCGTCGTAGTCCGCGCACTGGCCGTAGATGTCCGTGGGGATGATGGCCTTGGGCAGCCTGCCGCGCCTGGCCAGGTGCACCAGGGCCTCGGCCAGCAGCGCGGGGTCCATGTTCCAGGTTTCGCGGTCGGAGTCGATGAACCCCAGGGCCGCGCCCTGGAAGGTGGCCGGGCTGATGGAGCCGATGAAGGTCAGGGAGGAGGCGAGCACCAGGTCGCCCGGGCCCACGTCCAGCAGGCGCAGGATCAGGTGCATGGCCGCCGTGCCGGACTGCACGGCCGCGCAGTGGGGAAAGCCCGTGATCTCGCACAGCCGCCGCTCGAAGGCCGTGAGCTGCGGGCCCAGGGGCGAGATGTAGTTGACGTCGAACGCCTCGTGGATGTGGCCGAGTTCGGAGCCGCCCATGTGCGGCGGGGAGAGGAAGATGCGTTCCTGGGTCATGGTGCTTCCCGCGTCAGCGTACGAGCCGCTGGAGGTCGGTGACGGAGTCGAGGACGAGTTCCGGTGCCAGGGCCAGGCATTCCTCGGCCTGGCCGTAGCCGTAGGCCGCGAAAGCGCAGCGCGCGCCAATGGCCCGGCCGAAGCGCAGGTCCGCCTCGGAGTCGCCCACCATGAGGATGCGCGCGGGCTCGGGGCCCGGCGCGTCGCCCAGCATGGGGGCGATGCGCTGGTGATACATCTCGGCGAAGGGTTTCTTGGGCAGCCCGGCCACATCCCCGGCGGCGGCGTCCATCAGCGGCTCGAAGCCGTATTCGGCCATGGCCAGGCGCAGGGCGGGCTCGCCCTTGTTGCTGACAACCGCCGTGGCCGCGCCCGCCTCGCGCAGCCGGGCGAGGGTTTTCAGCGCCCCGGGGTAGGGTCGGGTGTGGGGCCTGGCCTCGGTCTCGTAGAGCTCGCGCCAGAGGGCCACCCAGCCTTCGGCCTCGTCCAGGCCGAGGCCGGGCACGAGGATGGCGAAGAAGAACTCCACCCCGCGTCCATCGGCCAGGGCCGCGCGCAGGGCGTCGTCGTCCGGCACGGGCAGGCCCTTTTCCTCGAAGGTCCGCCGCGAGGCGTGGAGGATGGAGGGCATGGAATCCACCAGGGTGCCGTCGAAGTCGAAGAGATACAGGTCGTACATGGTCCTTGCTGTCAGCTTACGGGCCGGGCGGGAACGCCGACCCAGGTTTGCCCGGCGGGCACGTCGGCGATGACGGCCGCGCCCGCGCCCACCACGGCCCCCGCGCCGATGCTCGTCCCGGGGATCACGCTGGCGCCGATGCCGATGAACGCCCCCTCGCCCACGTGCACGCCCCCGCCGAGGTTCACCCCCGGGGCCACGTGCGCGTGCGCGCCGATGACGTTGTGGTGGTCCACGGTGGCCCCGGTGTTGATGATGGCGTTCTCGCCCACCACGGCCCCGGGCCCGATGATGGCCCCGGCGCAGACCATGGCCCCGGGGCCGATCTTCACGTCCGGGGAGATGATGGCCGAGGGGTGGATGGCCGTGAGGAAGGTCTGCGAGGGCGAGAGCTCCTCGTAGATGCGGCGGCGGATGGCGTTGTCGCCTATGGCGGCCACAACGGCCTCGTGGCCCACCTCCGGCAGGAGCGACTGCGGCCCCAGCACCCGGATGCCGAGCAGGCGCTTGCCCGTCAGGCTCTCGTCGTTGTCGAGATACCCGTGGATCTCCAGGTCGCGCCCCGATTTCCACATGTGGAAGAGGATGTCCGCCACCACCTGGCCGTGGCCACCCGCGCCGAGAATAACCACCAGCATGTCAGCCTCCTATGCTCTTGCGGAGCGCCGCGACCACGTCGGCCTGGTCCTCGTCCGTCAACTTGGGCGAAAGGGGCAGGCTGATGGTCCTGCGCCCGATGGAAACCGCCTCGGGCGTGTCTTCCAGCTTCCAGCCGAAGCGCTCCCGGTAGTACGGGTGCTCGGGGATGGAAAGGTAATGCACCCCGGTGCCGATGCCCTCGGCGTGCATGCGCGAGAGCAGCTCGTCCCGCGAGACGGCGCAGCAGCTCTCGTCCACCAGCACGGTGTAGAGGTGCCGGGCGTGGAGCGTCTCCGGCTCCTCGGGCGCGGGGGTGCTCAGGGGCAGGTCCGCCAGGGCATGGTCGTACTGGTCCCAGAGCTCGCAGCGCCGCGCGAAGGTTTGCTCGACCCGTTTGAGCTGGTGGATGCCGATGGCCGCCTGAAGATCCATCATGTTGTACTTGTAGCCCGCCTCCACCACCATGTAGTGCTTGTAGCCCGCGTCGGAGAAGCGCTTCCAGGCGTCGGCGGACATGCCGTGCAGGCCGAGCACCTTGATGCGCTCGATGTCCTCCCGGCGGCGGCACAGGGTCATGCCGCCCTCCCCGGTGACCACGTTCTTGGTGACGTAGAAGCTGAAGCAGCCGAAGTCGCCGAAGGTTCCGGCGTGTCGGCCCTTCCAGGTGGTCTCGATGGCGTGGGCGCAGTCCTCCACCATGCGCAGGCCGTGCTCTTCGCAGATGGCGGTGAGGGCGTCCATGTCGCACGGGCGGCCCGCGAAGTGCACGGGCAGGATGGCCTTGGTGCGCGGGGTGATCTTGGCGCGGACCTGCTCGGGGTCGATGTTGTGCGTCACGGGGTCCACGTCCGCCAGCACGGGGGTGGCCCCGGCGTGGATGATGGCGTTCACCGAGGCGCAGAAGGTCAGCGGGGTGGTGATGACCTCGTCGCCGGGCCCAAGGTCCAGGGCCACGAGGCTCAGGTGCAGGGCCGCCGTGCAGGAGTTGAAGGCGGCGGCGAAGCCCCCGCCCATGTACGCCGCGAACCCGGCCTCGAAGGCGGCCACCTTGGGGCCTGTGCCGAGCCAGCCGGAGCGCATGCTGTCCACCACTTCCGCGATCTCCTCCTCGCCGATGAGCGGCGAGCCGAAGACCAGGAAGCGGTCCCGTTCTCTGATGGGCATGTGTTTGTTTTTCCTTATCTGATGACCAGGACGGGGCAGGGGGCGATGTGCAGCAGGCGGTGCGTCACGCTGCCCACGAGCAGCCCCTGGAGCTCGCTCTTGCCGCGCGAGCCCATGACCACCATGTCCGCCTTTTCCGCCTCGGCCACGTCGTAGATGACCTCGGCCGTTGGCCCGCCGAGCACGCGCGTCTCATACGCCACACCGGCCTTCTGGGCCATGGTCTCGTACGGGGCGACGACCATCGTCGCCTCGGCCACGGCATCGTCCAGGGCCTGCTGGCGGTTGGGCTCGCCCAGCGTGGGCGAGACGGCCTTGTGGGCGTTCAGGAGGATGACCTCCGCGCCCAGGAGCTTTGCCAGGTCCAGGCCGTACTGCGCGGCCTTGTTCGAGTATTCCGACCCGTCCACGGGCAGGAGCAGCTTCTTCACTTCCATTTGGTCCGGCCTCCGGTTTGCTGATGAATGATCGCCTGAACCGTTGTCGTGCTGTGACTCTACTCCATTTTTTTTTGGTTTCCCACCTCGTTTTCGCTGCCCAGGAACTCGGCGGCCGTGGCCTCGCCCGGCTGGCAGACGTCATCGCGCCGGAGCACCGTGAGCGCCGTGAGCGCCAGTATCCTCAGGTCCAGCGCCAGGGTCCGGTGGTCCACGTACCAGACGTCGAGCTCGAACTTCTCCTCCCAGGAGAGGGCGTTCCTGCCGCGCACCTGGGCCCAGCCCGTGAGCCCGGGCAGCGCCTCCATGCGCCTGGCCTGTTCCGGGGTGTAGCGCTCCAGGTAGCGCATGAGCAGGGGCCGGGGGCCCACGAGGCTCATCTCCCCCCGGAGCACGTTCACGAGCTCGGGCAGTTCGTCCAGGGAGGTGGAGCGCAGGAACCGCCCGAACGCGGGCAGCCGGTCGCAGTCTGGCAGCAGCCCGCCCGCGTCGTCGCGCGCGTCGGTCATGGTGCGAAACTTGAAAATGGTGAACGGGCGGCCGCCCAGCCCCGGGCGCACCTGCCTGAAGAGCACCCCCCGCCCCAGGAGCAGCCGCACGAGAAGGGCCACCCCCAGCAGCACGGGCCAGAGCAGCGCCAGCGCCAGGAGCGAGAGGGCCACGTCCAGCGCGCGCTTGGCCCCGGGCCCGTCGAGGAGCTGTTTCAGCCGTCGTTTCAGCCGTCGTTTTAGCATAGTTCCATGGCCTCCAGCAGGGCGCGGTTCACCTTGCGCACGTCGAAGCGCTCCTCCGCCAGCCGCCTCCCCGCGCGGCCCATGGCCCCGGCCAGCTGCGGCTCGCGCCCGAGGCGCAGCATGGCCTTTGCCAGGGCTTGCGGGTCGCGCACGGGCACGGTGAGGCCCGTCTCCCCGGGAATGAGCGCCTCGCGGCAGCCGGGGTGGTCCGTGGTGATCACCGCCCGGCCCGTGGCCGCCGCCTCGGCGGAGGTGCGCGGCAGGCCCTCGCCGTAATGCGAGGGCAGCACAAAGGCCGAGCACTCGGCCAGGCGCGGGCGCACGTCGCCGGTATAGCCGAACCACTGCACGAGGCCCTCCTCGCGCCAGCGGGCCAGCTCGGCCTCGGCTATGCCCCCGGGCCCCTCCTCGCGCGGGCCCACGAGGTGGAAGCGCGCCCCGGGCAGCTCCTCGCGCACCAGCCGCGCGGCCTCGGCGAACACGCGCACGCCCTTTTGCTCCAGCAGCCGCGCCACCATGAGGAACACGGGCGGCTGGCCCTCCGGGAACGGCGCGGGAGCGAAATGGTCGAGGTCCACACCCGAGCCGGGCGTGACCACCGTGGGCGTGCCGGGCCGCACCAGCCTCCGGGAGCGGAAGAAGGCCTCGTCGTCCGGGTTCTGGAAAAACACCGCCCGGTTGCCCCAGAGCGCCGCGCGGTAGAGGCCCTGCACCAGCCCGAACACGAGCCGCGTGCGCCATGTGGTGCCCACCAGGGCCGAGCCCAGGCCCGTGACCAGCGAATAGACCCGGGGCACGCGCTCCAGCCGGGCCGCCAGGGACCCCCAGATCACGGGCTTGATGGTGTACGCCAGCACGAGCTCGGGCCGCAGCTCCCGGAGCCGCGCGCGGACGGAGCGCAGGGTGGCCCAGTCGTCCGCAGGGTTCATGCCCCGGCGGTTCAGGCGGATGGGCAGGAACGTGGCGCCCAGCCCGGCCAGCCGCTCGGGCACGTCGGGCTCGTCCGGCGGGGCCAGGGCGAAGACCTCGTGCCCCAGGCCCGCCAGCTCGGCCAGCAGCGGGCCCCGGAAGTTGAGCAGCGAGGGGGCGTACCCGGCGATGACCGCGATCCTCACGACGCCTCCCCCTGCCAGGCCTCCCGCCAGGCCTGGTACTGGAGCACGGCCCAGAGGCGGAACTGCTCCTCGGTGCGCCCGGCCAGCAGCCGCGCCCAGGCCGCGCGCACGGGCTCGGGCCGGAGCCCCCCGCCGCGCAGGCGCTCCCCGGCCAGCAGCTCCTCGGCCCAGGGCCGGAGCGGCCCGCGCAGCCAGCCGTCCAGGGGCACGCCAAAGCCCATCTTGGGCCTGTCCACCAGGGGGCGCGGCACATGGCGGTAGAGCAGCTCCCGCGTCGGCCACTTGCCCCTGCCGCCGCGCACGAGCAGGGAGCTCGGCAGGGACAGGGCGAAGGCCGCCACGTCCGGGTCCAGGAGCGGGGCGCGCGTCTCCAGCCCGAAGCGCATGGCCGCGCGGTCCACCTTGGGCAGCACGTCTCCCGGCAGGTAGGTCCTGGCGTCCATGCGCCGCATCCAGTCCGTGAAATCGGCATCCGGCGAACCCGCGATCACCGGGAGGGCGGGGCTTTCGGGCAGGTT